>CAUZRA010000251.1:0-3298 GCA_963582035.1 Vicinamibacteria bacterium
TGTTGTGCTTCGGGGGCTGCTGCGTGTGGAATACGAAGGTGGGCATCTTGATGTGAACGCGGGCCAAGCGGTTGTTACGTTACCTGGTGAATGGATTCGATACAGTAGTCCAGCTCCGGGTGGGGCCGAATATATGGCGATCTGTCTGCCGGCCTTTTCTCCGGCCATCGTGCACCGAGATCAGTAAGAGAAGATTTGGTGTTAAGCCCAAATCACGTCCTTAGAGCATGCATCCGGTCGATTGTGCAGCTTAAAACAGAATTGCTTTTAGAGTTGGCGCGGCTGTGCTGACCGGTAGATTGCTGACGTAGATGTTCTTCACGCCTAGTTGTCTGAGCATCGGACAGAACGAACACAGATCTGTACAGCGGTGAGTCCGGCTTCAAACTCAGCAGTCAGATGAGCCGCAGGGACCGGTAGGAACCTCGCAAGAAACTCGAGCGTGTCGATACTGGCGCTTCGATAGAAAAACTCGCCAAAGACCCCAGTTAGTGAGAGCTGGCGTTGTTGGGCCGTGGCGACGAACTGCTCCACCGCCGCTCGGTCATGGTGCGAAACAACCTGTGTGAGAAAAAAGTCTGTAGCTGCATCTTTTTCGAGTACGAAATTCACTTACGCGTCGGGGTCGCCATGCGGATTGGCCCATCCACCGAGAGTCAATTGAGATTATCTCGTTCGGATCAACTGTCGAAGGTCGGATCCATGTGGAACGCCGCGACGCTCACCAACAGTTGCATCTCCACCAAGCACGACTAAAGACCGGAAACCTGTTTCCCAGGCACGGTCCGCATACCGAAGGCAGTAACTCAATGTGTGTTTTGTCGTAAGAAAAGGAACGATGTGTTCTCGTGAAACGTCGTCTCCGAGATTCGCGATGAGGTGGCGGAGATTGTCTTCTTCTTGTGCCCCGACGGCTCCGTCAGTGAGAAATGAATAGGTGCCCAGTCGTGCGAGACCCTCAACGGCATGATAGGTGTCGATCCAGGCTTCCATTCCGGCCCTCGGGCCTAGTGTTTTGCACGAGGAGGTCGAAGTTCAGCGGCAACGAGACCGTTGCCCTGTTTTAAAACAGTTATGAAATCCAAAAGAACCGGTTACCGTAAAGGATGATCGGTATTTACGTCAGCAGAATGCATTGGGGTTAGATGTTCGAGAATAAACGCGAGCATTTTGTCGCGTCTGTGGTACTCGAGTGCCGGTGTGCCAAGGCGATGTCTTGATTTTGGATAAATCATCATTTCAAAGGGCTTACCGGCATCCTGCAAGGCGTAAGCAAATTGCAATGTGTTTTGCATATGTACGTTTTCGTCCATGGAGCCATGTACGAGTAGGAGGTCGCCATGCAGACTACTTGCATTAAATCGTGGCGAGCTTTGTCGGTAGCCATTGCTGTTGTGCTCTGGCGTTCTCATGTAACGTTCCGTATAGATGGAATCATAATCTCGCCAATCAGTTACCGATCCACCAGCGATTCCCATCGACCACCGTTGGCTGTGCGTGAGCGCATAGCTGACCATATATCCACCATAACTCCAGCCCTCAATACCGATCCGATCGCGGTCAACGAATGATTGTTTCAGCAACCAGTCAAGACCGTCTTCGAGATCACGCAGTTCCAATTCTCCGAAACGTTGGTATACGGGCCAAGTGGAGACCGCGCCTTTGCCGCTCGCGGTACTGTTGTCGAGTACCCACACCACGATGCCCTGCTGAGCTAGAAGTTGCCAAAAAAGAGTTTCAGCGCTCCAGGCGTTTCTAACTCGTTGTATATGTGGTCCTCCGTAGACATGTTGATAGACTGGATACTGATGAGTTGGATCGAAATTTGGCGGCTTGATCATCAATGCTTCCATTACGAACCCATCTCTATTTCTGACTTGATGAAACTCAGGCTTTGGTAACGCGTACTCCGTAAGATGCGTGGCGGGGTTGTTCGCAATGGTCCGAACACTTGCACCGGTACTGTCGTGTAATCGGATCTGTGGTGGCGTTGCGATGTCGCTCCACCTATCGATATAGAGTGTGAGGCTCGGATTGAACTGAGCGGAATGTGTGCCTGGGGTTGTCGACATCAGGCGACGATCACTTCCGCTGAGGTCAATACGATAGATATCAAGACCAGTATGGCTACGCTCAGTGCCAGAAAAATAAACGATGCCGTCTTTGTCAACACCGTGCAGGGCACGAACTTCCCAGTGGCCGCTGGTGATTTCCTTGAGGACTTTGCCGGTTCTGTCGATGTGGTACAGATGACTCCACCCTGATCGTTCGCTCGTCCACACGGCGGTGCCGTCATCGAGCCAGAGTGGCGGTTCAAGAACATTGACCCAAGTCTCAGATGTTTCTCTGAGAATTCGCGTGACTGCTCCATTCGATCTATTTGAAGTGTTCAGGTCGAGCCAGGTCTGTTCTCGGTCTTGAACTTGGAACACGACATCGTGACTGTCTGGTGTCCAACCGACATCGACGATAAGCGGGTCGACGGATTGATATTGATCCAGACGCGCCCATGTTGTCTGTCCACCTTTGGCACTCACAATGCCAAGCTTGACAACAGGATTGGGGTCACCAGCTTTTGGATATTCCCATGTCTCGATACCAGGGTGGTACGGCATGTGGTCGAGTATAGGAAAGCTAGGGACGTCACGATCATCGAGTTGAAGATACGCAAGATGTGTCGAGTCAGGACTCCACCAATAACCTCGGAAGTTACCGCGGCCATAAATTTCTTCCTGGTACACCCAGTCGAGTAACCCGTTGCGAACACGGGGACTTCCATCAGTTGTGAGCGTGTGAGTTCTTTGCTGCGCGAGGTCAACAACGATTAGATTGTGGTCCTCAATAAAGGCGACAAAGTCCCCGTTAGGACTCATCGACAGTTCTGATTTTTCGCCGACTGTTTGTGTCAGTGTGCTGATCTGATTGTTTTCGATATCAAAGTGATAAAGGGTATTGGCATGTTTGACGACCATTGAAGCTAGAGATGGATCCAACAGGTGGTTAGTGGATCTTGCAAGGTCTCTCGCGTCCGCTTGCGAGATACTTGGTAGCATTCGAAGTGCGTCTTCGAATGAGTCCACATCAATCAGAGCCGTGCGTTCCCCGCTGATTGCATCAACGCGTACGAAGGGGCTCTCAAATGGGTCACCCGCAAGGCGTTTGGCGATGTAAGTGTCATTGTCCAACCAAGTAAGACCCGTTGGGACGCTGCCATCAAAGTCGATTCGTCGGTCGGGATCGTACAGGTCGGCGACCGTAAGCACGTTCTGTTGCGCATGTGTTACTGGTACCAGGCTAC
>CAUZRA010000252.1:0-3287 GCA_963582035.1 Vicinamibacteria bacterium
CAAACAGCATCCGCATCGATGGCACCATCGCACTTCGGCACTATCAGGTTTTCACAGGCTATCGGGGACCAAACGGCCAAGCTGAACATCCAATGCCGCACAATGGACACGTAGCACGCGCCGCCACTACGACCGGGATGGCCATGGCTGCGGTATCGAACGTGCCGGCGCGTCCTTCACCCAATACACGAGAAGCGACCAAAAGCTTTGTGCGGTCAGGACACGTCTGCCGTTGTTGTAGCGGCTAAACTGAAAAAAAGCTGGCCAGCGATTCATCATCACGCCAGGATGGATAAACCACTGGCCAACTATTCCTGTACCAGTTAATCCGCCGCAGGATCTCGATGCAATGTACGCGTTTGAATCTTCCAGCCAGCTGCGGTTTTGACAAACGTATCGTCGTAGTAACCAGAAGACACAGCAGTAGGTTCGCTACCACTGACGTCATTCACGAGCCAGTAAGCGCGTCCCTTCGCACCAGTCTCCGTCGGTGTAATGACAAAGCTGGAATTGTAGTGCCGCCGACCATTGTCACCCGTCTGCCCTTGGTAGCGTTCCTTCCGAGCCTGTCGCAGAGCCGCCTGGCCTCGGGTTTCACCGGCGGGCGTCGCAAACACAGCATCCTCTGCGAACGCAGACAACCACATCTCTGCATCTCGGAAATCGCTGCCTTGGTTGTAAAACCCATACAGGCGCTCAATTTCAGCATAGTCAGCACCCGTGAGTTGCACCGTTGCCCCACGCGGAGCCTCCGCGCCAAGCCACGCAAAGCCGACAACTCCAATCACCACCCCAACAATAAATGACGTAGTACGGTTCTTCATGGAAGGCTCCTAATCAATCGCAAAGCAGTAGAAATAGCCGTTACCACCGGTGCTGACCAAGTTCTCCTGACTACACCCGCGACTCGCGTGGGAAGAATTCCAGGAACTATTGCCACCCCCATGTGTATCGGAGTGTCCGACTTGGGCTGAGCCGTCTCCATTGCTCGTCCAATTACCGCACGTATGGTCTTCCCCATCCGTAAACGCACGGCCATCCGGTTGCGACCCCGTCATAATGTCATGCTGATTCGGTGAATCGCCTATGCCGTTAACGACGTTCCCTTGCTCCGTCACGGCGAAGTTCTTCCCAATGGCATTACCAAGCCGCGCCTGCTCAATGGTGTCGCCATGTAACCATCCCTGATCGGCGGCCATCGGACGACCATTGTGTGCGTACCATGGACCATTGCCGATCCGGTCTCTCGCATTCACGGCATTCGAACCCTGAGTACTGAGATACGCACGCCACGTCGAACTCCCCCGTCCAGCGGCCGCAGCCAGTGTCTGACAATGCCCATCTGCACCAGCTAACCCACCAAGGTTCGCACCATCGCCAAGCCCAACACTTGTCACAAAAAATGACATCGGCTCAGACGGCTGCTGTGCCTCTACGACCATCGACATTGCAGCAGCCGTTGCCAATCCGACAGCCACACCCAATGCCCACAACTGTTTTTTCTTCATCGTGTCCTCCTCAATATTCCAGACTGCGTTTTAGACTACTAACATTCGTCCCCAAGATAACCACCCCCACCACAATAGCTCACATCCTGCAATTGAATCAGGATCCCGTCCGGATCCGTAAAATACAGTTCAGGCGTCCCTGAAGCGGCCCCACCACGGTCCGGCATCCGCATTGTCACATAGCACTCAAGTGGCCCTACTGGACCTTGTGCATCCTCCGCACGGCGTCGAATCCCGTAGGACTCAAGCGTGTCCAGCACTTCATCGTGCTGAAAGTTTTGCATAGTCAAACAGGCGTGATGAATACGGGGTGGACCTGGCGTTGGAGCAAGGGCAAGAAATTGATGTCCTTGTCCCACGGATAACAAGGGCATGGCACCTTGTGATCGTGTCGTCGGCATACCAAACACTTGTTGGTACCACGCAATCGAACGTTGCTGGTCAGACACAAATGCCGTGAAATGATTGATATCTCGCACGGCGATAAGACCGCGACGGGGCGACGCCTCTGGCGTAGAGCAGAGTTCGCCAAGGACACCCTCACCACCGCAATAGGTCGTATCCTGCAACTGCACGACGACTCCGTCTGGGTCCCCGATATACAGTTCGGGGGTCCCATTTGGCGCTCCGCCAAATTCAGGACCTCGCATCCGAATGCGAACACGTAAGGGGCCACCACTGATTCCCGGCTGTTCCGCCGGTTGAACACCGTGTTCTCCCAAAATACTGACGAGTCGCTCGTGGTCAAACGCCTCGACGGTAAAACAAAAATGGCTGATATTCGGCGTAACATCAGGCCGACCACCCCCAAGTGCCATAAATTGGGGCCCATTACCGATCCGGAGAATGAGAGTCTGTGCCTGTCTCGCTGCAATCGTCAGACCGAACAGACCTTGGTAAAAATCTAGCGATCGCTGAATATCAGTGACACTAAGCGTCATATGATTCCATGCCAGAACCTGAATCTGAGTCGGAGCCTGTGCAAAAACAGATGGCGCCACCGAAGCAGCGGCCATGGAACCCAAAAATGATCTTCGCGTCACGTAATTATGGTTACTCATAGGTTCTCTCTCATCGGTGAATTCCTGCCACAGCATCACATACGCAAGACACATCGCCTTACGAAGATCCCATCAGACTCAACCTCTATACACCGGTCGTTCTCTAAAACCTCACCTGCTATCTCGAACACGTTATTCGTAATACTGTTTATACCGTCCCCGGCGAAACACCAACTCTCCGATCGGCCCAGCGGCCAACATGCCTGCATACCCAAGTACGTAGTGCATCAAACCGAGGTCCATTAATTCAATCAAATTACCGTCCATATCTTTCACGAAAAAGAACCAATGCCCCCGAGGCGACTGCTCAGGAGGACTTACAATCTCGACTCCCTTACGAACGAGATGATCGTGCCATTTGTGCACGTTACGAACATTCAGCGAAAAATGCGTCAAGCCAACACGGTTCCACGGAACATCGATCGACTCCTGTTGTGGTTGAAACTCAAAAATCTCAATAACGCCGCCTCCCGGCATGCGAATCCAACCGACCTTACAACTTGGCACATCAGCATCCACTCCGAACGCACGTCGAACCCGGTCCGAATCCTGGTCAGCGACACCGACAAGAGGACACCCAAACACATCCCAATAAAACTTAACCGCCGTGTTGAAATCAGAAACCGTAATGCCGACGTGACTAAAGGACCGCGCTTTCACTAAACACTCCTTAGTTCCGTCTCCGCGAGGTGTTCAGCAACACGAAGTGCCTGCGCGA
>CAUZRA010000253.1:0-3267 GCA_963582035.1 Vicinamibacteria bacterium
AAACCGGTGAAGGCAGCGAGCGTTCTTTGGTATCGGCCGTCTTCAACAACCGACTTCGAATAGGTATGCCGTTACAGAGCGACCCCACTGTAATTTACGCGCTCGAGATTGCCGGTCTTTATGACGGTAACCTGACGCGCGAGAATCTCCAATACGACTCGCGGTATAACACCTACCGATACCGAGATTTACCCCCCGGGCCAATTGCATCTCCTGGGCGCGCAGCACTTCGGGCTGCACTTGACCCCGCTACCGTGAGTCACCTCTATTTCGTGAGTCGTAACGATGGCACGCACGCGTTTTCAGACACTCTCCGCGAACACAATCGTAATGTTCGGGAATTTCAGATTGAATATTTTCGACGTCAGCGAGCTAGGCAGTGATGAGCCTGGCCGTGTCCGTTTACTTGGTAGTGTGGCTGTTTGTGACGTAGTTGAACCAACCATCTACTTCTGTGTAGAAGAGTGGGGTTGCGTCGCGCTCGGTCTCAATGTTGTGAGTAATCGTATTGGTATTACTCGTTTCGTGTATTCCAGCGATGGTGACACGATCAAACAAGATGCCGCCGAATGCAAGGTATGCGGCGATCAATGTCAGGACGACGTTAAACGTTTGGCCGGCAAGGTACAGCTGAATGGGTCGTCCGCCAGATGTTTGTGCGGCTAGGTCACGAAAACGTGATTCGAGGCCAATGCTGACGAACGCGAGGCAAAAAAACCAACCTCGAAAGTCTGATGTCACATCGAGGATTCCAGCAACCCGGGCATCGCCCAGCGACGGTGTGAGGAGGAAGGAAAAAATAACAGAGGCCGCAATAAAGCCAAGGATGAACTTCGGGAAACGTCTCCAAATTTCCATGGCATTCGGTTTTTGCTCTCTTGTGTCGTCGCCGTCTCGTTCGATACGAGTGACCCAGAACACGGCGACCAGGAATGCCACGACGCCGATGAGCATGTTCTGAACCATTTTGACGACAGCCGCGATCTGCTCCGCTTGTTCACCGAGGAGAGCTCCTGCCGCGACAACGGCTCCTGTCGCATCGATTGTTCCACCGATCCACGCGGCACCGACGACTGGGTCCATATCAAGTGCTCGGACAAGGGCAGGCATGGCGACCATCATTACGACCGTAAAAATGAGCGACATTCCGACGGCCAGTGTTAGTTCCTCTTTTTTTGCGCGAGCCGCGGCAGCAACGGCAATGGCCGCTGATACCCCGCAGACCGATGTGGCTGCTGCAATCACAATTACGAGGGAACGACTTCCAATCTTTAGTATGCGAGTTCCAAACTGGTACATGAAAATCAGAACAACGGGTGTTACGAACCACGCAACGAATAATCCCGGTAAACCAAGATTTAAGATGTTGCCAAAGAGAACTTCCGCTCCAAGGAACACGAGGCCGGTTTTGATATAGAGCTCGCTCCGAATGGCTGATTTCATCCACTGGGGTGTCCCGATTGTGTTTGCAATGAAGAGACCAATCAGGAGTGCCCAGAATGCGTATCCGAACCCCGCCGCACGAATTCCGGTCTGATTCGCTACGGTATACGCTAAAACAGCGAGGCCAAAGATTGGAATGAACGCAGTCGCGTATCGTCGTCCATTGCCCGACATAATTTGGACGGCAATGGCAGTGATAATGACAAGGCCGAGCCCCAGCGATAACAAACCAGGCACACGGCCTGGGAACGCTTCAGTTGGAAGCGTCGACCAGCGACCAACACCGGGCACCGAAGTAATAAATTCGAGTACGACGCCGCTAATAAGGAGTCCAGAAAGCCAGATAGCCCACCAGTCCTCTTTCGCGAGTAACGGGTGCCGTGTTTCCGCCATGTCACGTGTATCATGCCCTGAAATGGGCTGAAAAAGACGAGTCAACCAGAGGGGCCTTAATTTCGTGAAGTATTGATTCTTGAAAATGTGTGTTTTGCTCTTCTTTGCGAGGCGGTGGCAGGTCAGTCAACTAGAGGTCGGCATCAACGATACACGTCGTGATGAAGAGTCCCGCAAGGGCCAACCATCCCAGTCTCACCGGTTGTGTAAATCCCGCGGCATTTTGGAGCACTGTTCTATACTAAGCGCACTACAGCACTTCAATTATTACCGCGTCAATCGGAAGCGGTGGGCTCGTAGCCTGCTGTGCGGTTGGTCGAGAAAGGCGTTGTCATGCCGAGTCGTCTAGTCCTGTTGGCCATTGTGCTGCCATTGCTTGCTTTCCTGTTGACACCGATATCTGTGAGTGCGCAACTCAGCCAGACTGCAGGATGGGCTTCGTATCTCGATAATGAATATCGTGTCGTCCCCGATGTTACCTATCACGTGGCGAACAACGTGGAGAACAAGGTGGACCTCTATCTTCCGCAGAACACCTCAGGACCAACGCCGGTCTATATGTACATCCATGGAGGTGGCTGGCGGGGCGGTAGTAAGGAGCGCTCTTTCTTGCGTGTATTGCCGTACCTTGAGATGGGATGGGCGGTCGTAAATGTGCAGTACCGACTACGGCATGTGTCACGTGCCCCGGCGGCAGTCGAAGACTGTCTGTGTGCATTGCATTGGGTGAAGAGTAATGCTGAGGAGTACAACTTTGATACATCGCGGATCGTTGTCGGTGGGAATTCAGCAGGTGGCCATTTGGCTCTGACGACTGGAATGATTCCATCTTCGTCTGGCCTTGATCTCGGATGTGAAGTGAAGGACGAACTTGGCGTGGCGGCTGTTATTAACTGGTACGGCATCACGGATGTTGGCGATCTTTTGCAGGGTGAGAACGAGAAATCGTACGCGGTTGAATGGATGGGTAGTTTGTCAGACCGACTTGATGTTGCACGACGTGTGTCTCCGTTGTCTTATGTGCGTGAGGATCTACCGCCAATTTTCACCATTCATGGCGACGCGGACCCGACTGTGCCGTATCAGCATGCTGTTCGTCTTCGCGATGCATTAACGGAAGCCGGTGTGTCGAACGAGCTGCACACCGTTTCAGGTGGTCTTCATGGGCGTTTTACTCGTGATGAAATGGAGACGATTTATGCCAAGATTCACCTCTTTCTTTCGCGGTACGGATTGACTGCCGCTACCGCGACAACAGAGGGTGAGTAAGTCGTGCCGCAGATAAGAAGTAGTCTGCCCATCCGGTCAAGAAATTCCCTGGTTGGCTTGGTCGTCATTTTACTGACGATTGGTCATGCTGGGGAGTCTTATGCGGCGCAAGCACGTACTTCTGATTTCGTCGAACTTGACGGTGCCATTGTGGAATTTTGG
>CAUZRA010000254.1:0-3260 GCA_963582035.1 Vicinamibacteria bacterium
GACCTGTCCGACGAGAAACCCAGAGAGGCACGTATTGGGACTGCACCGCGCATGGATGAGTTATCACCTAATTCTACTGGGTCGATAGACAGTGCAATACCTGCTGCTGCTGAAGTCGTTGCAGCCGGCGGATTTGCAATGGCTGGTGTTGCCATTGATCCACCTCCGCCGATCGCTCCGGCCGTCCAGTCACGAAATAGTTCTGGGCAAGCAACGGTGCGTGCGATCCGTCTGGACGCGCCCATTGTCATGGACGGACTTCTTACGGAGGCTGTGTACGAGGAGGTGCCGGCGATTACTGGTTTTATTCAACAGGAACCGGTCGAAGGGCAGCCGGCGACGGAGCGTACGGAAGCCTGGGTTCTATTTGATGACGAGAACATATATATCTCAGCACGGTGCTGGCAATCGCGCATGGACCAGGTGGTTGCGAATGAGATGCGCCGTGACGAGATCTTTCGAAACGATAACTTCGCAATCGTGTTTGATACCTTCCATGATCAGCGCACGGGTGTTTTGTTTCGAGCCAGTCCTATTGGTGCGCTGATGGACATGGAGTTTACGGAAGAGCCGACATTTAATATTGATTGGAATACGGTGTGGGATGTCAGAACCGAGTATTTTGATGGTGGTTGGACCGTTGAGTTTGTGATCCCGTTCCGTTCCCTCCGGTACCCGGCTGGTCTTGGACGTTTATGGGGGATCAATCTGGGGCGTACGGTCTTGTCCAAGAATGAACGAAGTTTTTTAACACTAATACCGGCTTCACTGTCTTCAAGGGGGTTCACGACGGCGGCCTACGCTGGAAATCTCGTCGGGCTCGAAGTGCCTGACGACTCAATCAATATTGATGTGAAGCCGTACGCTATTGGTGGACTGACGAGTGATTTGTCGATGCCGAATCCCGTTGAAAACCAAATAAGTGGGGATGCTGGCGTTGATCTTAAGTACAAGATCACCCAGAGTTTGACGGCCGATTTTACGGTCAATACGGATTTTGCGCAGGTTGAAGTTGACGAACAACAAGTGAATTTGAGCAGGTTTAGCTTGTTTTTTCCTGAGAAGCGAGAATTTTTTCTAGAAGGGAAGGGGCTTTTCGAGTTTGCTGGAGGGCGAGGTTTTTCTGGTGGCGGTAGTTCAGCCTATCGGCGTGGTCGACAGGGCACCAATACCCCCGTGTTGTTTTTTAGTCGGAGAATTGGTTTTGAAAATGGACGCGTTATACCTATTCGTGGTGGGGGACGTCTAACCGGAAAAATGGGCCCCTTCAGTATTGGTGCGTTGAGTATTCAGACCGAAGGTGCCGGAACTATTGATTTGCCGTCTACAAACTATTCGGTTCTACGGATTAAACGGGATGTGTTCAGACGTAGTTCTATTGGCGGTGTTTTTACCGGGCGATCAGCGTCGACGGTGTCACAAGGATCAAACCAGGCATATGGTGTGGATGGCGTCTTTACGTTCTATGACAATGTAAACCTCAACGCTTATATTGCCAAGACGCAGACAGGTGGTCTTGTTGGTGATGACCTTAGCTATCGGGGCCAATTTAACTATGCTGGCGATCGGTACGGATTACAACTTGAGCAATTATCTGTGGGGGCAAACTTCAATCCAGAAGTTGGGTTCGTTCGACGTCATGACTTCCGTCGTTCATTTGGTTCTGCCCGTTTCAGTCCTCGTCTCCGTCGGTGGGAATCTATTCGGAAGCTGTCATGGGAAGCCAGTCTTGATTACACGACCGATGGTGTCGGGCTACTGGAAACACGTGTTCAATCAGGGGTCTTCGGTGTTGAGTTTGAGAATAGTGATGAGTTTTTCATCGACCAGTCGCTAAACTACGAGTTCCTTAAGGCCCCGTTCGAGATTTCACCTGGTATTAGCATTCCCGTTGGTGGGTACGAGTTTAATAACACGCGGTTCGGGTATGCATTTGGTCCACAACGAACATTTTCAGGGAACGTGTCAGTTGAATACGGAACGTTTTTTGGTGGCAATAAAACTTCGGTTACGCTGATTCGGCCTCGAGTCGAGATAACCCCGCAATTTTCTTTGGAGCCGGTCATGTCTTTAAATTGGCTCGATCTTCCGCAGGGGGCATTTACAACGACGTTAGTTAGTTCACGTGTAACGTACACACTGACGCCTCGATTTTTTGTAGGTGCTCTTATTCAGTACAACTCAAGTGGGCGGAGTGTAGGCACGAATGCTCGACTACGATGGGAGTACCAGCCCGGGAGCGAACTGTTTGTGGTGTATACCGAAGAGCGTGACACTTTGTCCTTGAGGCCGGAGCGCTCCACGTTGCTCCGAAATCGTGGCCTTGTTGTGAAATTAACGCGATTATTTAGGTTTTAGCAGGAGGGGATTGAAATGCGAATGGCTATCTGTGTTGTGAGTGTGCTTGCTCTCACGATTGCGTGCGAGAGTGACTCACCTGTTCAAGAGTCAGAGACCGCTCCTGTAGAGGCATCGGATACCGGGGCTGGCACGATCATCAGGCTCGACCCGGCTTTTGACGAATTGGTGCCTAGAGATGCAGTCATTGAACATCTTGCCGATGGATTCGGTTTCACGGAGGGCCCGCACTGGATTGACGGTGATGGCGGCGCCGTGTTGTTTAGCGACATTCCCGGCAATACGATTTTTCGATGGAGTGCTACCGATGGCGTGAGTGCTTTTCTGTCACCGGTTTTTGAGGGTGACCGAGATGGGGTGATGGCTGGTTCAAATGGCATCACTACTGATCGTGCAGGACGCATTCTTTTTACGGAACATGGGAATCGCCAGATCAGTCGCATCAATGCAGACGGTTCACGAGAGATTGTTGTTGGCAATCACGAGGGCGATCGTTTAAACAGTCCGAATGACCTCGTGTTTCATTCTGATGGCTCGCTTTACTTCACGGACCCTCCGTACGGACTCGCCGCACAGGACGATGACCCAGCGAAGGAGGTGTCGGTAAATGGCATTTACCGTCTTCGTCCAGACGGGGAATTGGCATTATTGGCGGACCAGACACGTCCGAATGGTATTGGTTTGTCACCAGACGAGTCACGTCTATATGTTGCGAATTCTGACAATGCAAGCAGGATCTGGATGGTGTATGACGTTGTCGAAGATGGCACGCTGACAAATGGACGCGTGTTTGCCGATGTTACGGATGATGAAGCGGCGGGCGTGCCAGATGGTCTCAAAGTCGACGCGCGCGGGAATCTATGGGCGACTGGACCCGGTGGTATCTGGGTGTTTAATTCCGA
>CAUZRA010000255.1:0-3241 GCA_963582035.1 Vicinamibacteria bacterium
CCTCAAAGCCGATACTGAATGTCTTGACCGGACGATCAGTCAACTCAGTCATTAAACCGACCACGATGCTTGAATCGAGACCACCACTCAAAAAGGCCCCCAGCGGCACATCACTAACCAGTCGCTTGCGAACAGCCTCTTTGGTAAGCGCCCTCACCTGATTTCTGACTTCGCGCGTGTCTACAGGCCGCCGCGCATCACGGCGAGACGGATATTGCAATGTCCAGTAGGACCGTTTAGCAATACGCCCATCGCTGTCCACCGTCATTAGAGTCGCTGGCTCTAGCTGGCGTATGCCCTTATAGAAAGTGTTTGGCGTCGGAACGTATCCATGAATAAAGTAGTACGGAATAGACGAGGATTCAATTTGCGGCGACACTGCGGGGTGCGCAAACAGAGCTTTTATCTCTGATGCAAACACCAAAGCGCCTGCAACCGCACTATAGAAAAGAGGTTTTTTTCCTGCGCGGTCACGGGCAAGAACCAATTTCCGGTCATGCTGGTCCCATATCGCCAAGGCGAACATCCCATCCAGCTCCGCGACGCAATCCGGACCCAGATCTTCGTACAAATGAACGATCACTTCAGAATCCGAAGATGAACGAAACCGGTGTCCTCGCCGTTCGAGCTGATTCCGTAATTCAGCGAAGTTGTATATCTCTCCGTTGAATACCAATTGAACAGATCCTGTCTCATTAGGCATCGGTTGGTTGCCATTTGACGATAAATCCACGATCCGGAGGCGCTGAAAACCAAGACCTGCACGTCCATCAGGCGAGGCATACATCCCTGTTGAATCAGGACCACGATGCGTAAGTGGTTCTCGGAACTTCTGCATCACTGCAGAATCGAAGACCGGTCCATCTTCAAAACGGATCTCTCCGCAGATACCACACATCAGAGCCACCCCTTCCACCAATACCACCAGATCGCTGCATACTCATGACCCAATCCTTTCAGCTGTTCTAATCTTGCGCCACGCGCATGCCTATAAAACTGGCTCTCCCGAACGGGTATTGGAACCACTTCAATACCAGAAGCTTGAGCGTCCCACGTTAATAACGCTCGCCGCATGTGGTACGGACTGCTTACCAATAAAATGGTCTTCGAGTCGAACTCTTCGAGCAATTCGTAAACAAACAAAACATTTTCATACGTACTCGAGGCTCTGGTCTCAAGCAGGATTGCACTTGCAGGAACACCTTGGGACATGGCAAGCGACCGCATGACTTCCGCCTCTCGGAAAGCAAATTCATAGCCAGACGAAAAAATCATGCGCGGAGCGTGGCCTGCCTGGTACAACTCGACGGCTTCGCGCACACGCTCCTGGTACCCTCCTCCAGCCTGGCCTGACTCACCCACCCCACCCGCAAAGACAACAATAAAGTCGGCTTGGCTGGGTTCTTCCGAGAGTCGGAGCGGTTCCGCCATGAGCCATGGCAAATTCGTCTCGAACACCAAGACATACGAAACTGTGATACCTACAATCGCCGCAACCACACGGCGACGATTTCGCCGATACAGCAACCGAAGTCTTTCGTCCCATCGGTCTGCCACGGTAGCCTTGCGTTGAAATGACTCGTTAATAACTTCTGACATCCGTTCAATTCGAGATTGCCAACTATTCTCTTCTGCCACTGCAATACGTCGCGAACGCTCGGCCACTGAGACGCCCTTCTGAACACTCGTAATCTCGGCTGCAAACATCTTCGCATCATTAGCAACCGCAATCACATCACCATGAGTCTTATTAAATCGACGGATTTCAAGCAGGTCTGTCGCGACAACCGGAATTCCCATCGCTAAATATTCGTTAAGTTTGGTCGGATACACATTCGCGGTGTAGTCACTCAAGACATAGGGCACAATTCCAACATCGAACGCTCCGATATACCTCGGCAGTTCGTCGTGCGTGCGCGCTCCGAGTAGATGGATATTCGGACAATTGGCGAGACATGAGGTATCCGTTTGGATTGGTCCAACAAGAACAAAAGTCGTTTTAGGAAGTCGCCTAGCCAACCCCTCTAATAACTCAAAATCAATCCACTTGTGAATACCTCCCACGTAACCAACAATGGGTTTTCTGAAATCACTGAGGTCCTGAGGTGAGGTCGTACCCCAGGCGTGAGCGAATTTCTCAAAATTCACTCCAAATGGAAACAGATGGACATGGTCACTATTGATTGCCGCTCGAGTACGGAGTTTCTCAGACGTAACAAAGACAAGATCAGCTTCACGAAATAGGCTGATTTCTGACTGCTCAATTGGCCGAGCCGCCGGTGAGCTCGATGCTAGATCATCGATACAGTAATAAACTGTCAGCTCTGGATCCAATGCTCGAATAACGTCTCGCACTAACGGCGTTGGAAGAAATGTCCAGACGAGAGGCCTTCGAAATCCAATTACTGTCATCCATCGGCGTAAGGCACGTACCATTAAAAATTTATTAACGCTCTTCGCAAATCCAGAATACGGGAAGGGCAAAACAATCGGAGAATAGACGTAGAGGTTCTCTCGTTCTTCTCTAAATCCCTTGGTGCCACGTCGCCAGTTGCGTATGCGATCACGCACACGTGACAAATCACGAAACGTTAGACGCCTGACGCCGGTGTTTTCAACGAACAAAACACGATTCCCTGCGGCCGCGAGCGTCGACATGATCTCTTGGTGCCCCTGCCAGATAAACTGCCAGTCAATCGAGGATAGACACAGAATGTCATGTCCACGCAGCAAGCGCCTAGTCATAACGCTCGACTTGTCCGCCACCACATCTCCAGCATTAGCAATGTCCACAACTGCTGCGACCAATCTCGCACACCCGCAAGATGCTCCCGCACAAGTCGATCAATTGTCCCACTGCAAATGACACCATCAGCCGCCACCTGCGAAGCAAGCAAATGGTCTTTTAGGACATCTCGTAAGTCACCTTGAAGCCATTGCTTAATGGGTACAGCAAATCCACGTTTCCGACGCTTTAACGCCTCGGCCGGAACCAAACCACGCATCGCTCGCTTTAAAATAAACTTCGTAGTTAATCGTCGAACCTTCTGATTGGACGGTAATGCGGCAGCAAACTCAACTAACTGATGATCGAGAAATGGCGACCTCGCCTCGAGTGAATGCATCATGGTCGTAATATCCATCTTCACCAATAAATCAGTGGGTAAATAAAATTCTGTATCAATTGCCAAGAGCGCGTCTATGGCATCGAGTGTCTGATATTTTTCGAACATCTCTCTAA
>CAUZRA010000256.1:0-3238 GCA_963582035.1 Vicinamibacteria bacterium
CTATCTAATCGAATCAATTTTTCAGCGAGCTGGAATAGAAACAGGGCGAATAAGCTCCGTTTCCAATAGTCTGGCTGCTGATCAACCGGACAAACCGTCAACGCACACTACGCCGGAAGCCCCGACCCTGCAGTCGTGGCTGTCGTCGATGCGCGACCGTTCTACGCAGGCGTGTGTTATGGAGGTGTCATCACACGCGCTTGCACAGCAACGTGTCGACTACGTTCAGTTCAAAGCAGGTGTATTCACCAATCTCTCACAAGAGCATCTTGAGTTTCATGGTGATATGGCGCATTACTTTCGGGCTAAGGCACGACTATTTGAAATGTTGTCAGCCGACTCTCCTGCTGTGGTCAATATTGATGATATGCATGGCCAAGAGCTTGCGAAGACGGCAGGATGCCCAGTGACCTATGGACTTGATAGCAGTGCGGACATAACACCAGACAGACTTGCACTCGAACGGGATGGCACGCATATAGAGGCTCGCACGCCGCGCGGAATGTTGCACCTTACGTCTCCCCTGGTGGGTCGAATTGCTGCGTACAACATTGTAGCGGCGGCAGCGACCGCGGTATCGCTGGATATCTCATTTCGGGGAATCGAAGACGGTGTGCGGACATTCACGGGTGTTTCTGGTCGCATGCAAAAAGTAAGTAACGATCGTGATGACGACCTTGTGGTGATGATTGATTTTGCTCATACCAATGATGCGCTACGTGGTTTGCTTGAAGCCGTTCGTCCTTTAACCCGTGGACATGTGGTGACCGTGTTTGGTTGTGGTGGGGATCGAGATGTTGCCAAGCGCCCGCTTATGGGTGCTGTAGCGGCGAACATGAGCGATCGGGTTGTACTGACTTCTGATAATCCCCGTTCAGAACAGCCGCTCGACATCATTGCCGATATTGAGCTCGGCCTTGCCAATACCACGACACCTTACGTCACCGTTCCGGATCGAGAAGAAGCAATTATGCGAGCAATTATTGAGGCAGATGCAGGAGATATTGTGGTGATTGCTGGTAAGGGACACGAGCAGTATCAAGAGATTGGCACACAGTTATTGCCTTTCGAAGACGGCAGTGTTGCACGGATGGCACTGTCACGACGGCATGCCTCGACAAGGGTGGGATGAAGGGGTGGTGGAAGAATCTCGGTCGTTGGTTTTCCGGACTGACGAACTTGTTCAGGCGGCTGATGGCGAATTGTTATGTGGGGTGGCAGATCGAGAATTTGACGACTTTTCCATCGATAGTCGGCAGATTGATCCCGGAGCACTGTTTTTTGCGATTAAAGGCGATCGTTTCGACGGCCATGATTTTGTGGCTGACGCGGTACGAAACGGAGCGGCTGGCGTGATCATTAATGATCCTTCTGCTGTTGTGGCGGCGAAGGTCGTGGATAAACAAGATGTGACCGTTGTGGTCGTCAAAGATACTACCCGGTCACTTCAGACGATTGCACGTCATGTTCGTCGTCGGTCTCGTGCGAGAGTTGTTGCGATTACAGGGAGTATCGGTAAGACCACAACAAAAGAATTATCAGCTGCGTTTATTGGCATTCAACGACGTGTGTATCGAAATATTGGCAACCTAAACAATCACATCGGATTGCCTCTTTCACTTCTTCAACTTCGGCATCAGCCCGAGGTAGCTGTAGTCGAACTCGGGATGAATCATGCGGGAGAAATTAGAACACTGGTTGATATTGCTGAGCCGAATGTGCGGGTGTGGACGAACGTTGCTGAGGTACATGCGGCGAATTTTGCGTCCATAGAAAACATAGCGGATGCAAAGGCTGAATTACTCGAAAGTTCGTGTTCCGATGATCATCTCGTCGCTAACGCTGACGACAAGTTGATCATGGATCGCGTTGGTCAATTCCCTGGTTCTGTGACGACCTTTGGTCTAGGCAAGGTCTCGGACGTGAGGGCGATGGCGGTGCAAGATTCCGGACTCGATGGGGTCAGCGCGACCGTTGAAACCCCAAGGGGAGCTGGGTTATTGCAGATGCCGTTGATTGGTATGGGAAACGTCGAGAATGCATTAGCGTCCATTGCGGTCGCGCTGCAGTTTCAAATTCCACTCGACGCGATGCTCGATGTATTGAAAAAGTTTACACCGCCAGATCGGCGAGGTTTTGTTACGCATCTTTCCCAAGGTGTGACGATTGTGGATGATTCTTACAATTCAAATCCGACCGCGCTAGAGCGAGCTCTTGAGTCAATTGGACGAACTTCTGGGTACCGACGTCGTGTGGCAGTCCTGGGAGAGATGCTCGAACTAGGGACTCGTTCGAAAGCCCTGCATTACGACTGTGGAAAAAAAGCAGTGAACTCTGGATTTGAACGCATCGTCGGCATCGGTGGTGAGAATGTTGAGGCTTTGCTAGCGGGAGGCCAAGACGCCGGATTGGATTCTGATGCGGTATTTAGCTGTGCCAATAGTGAAGAGGCAATTAATGTTGTCTCCCGATTAATCGAAAAAGAAGATCTCGTGCTCGTTAAGGGGTCACGGGGAGTGCAGACGGATCTTGTAGTGGATCGACTTAAGGTGGATTGGTCCTGATGCTCTATCACTTGTTATTTCCGTTACATACGGACTGGGGTGTATTAAATGTCATTCAGTACATCACTTTTCGTACGGCTGCGGCGAGTTTGACTGCCTTTGTTTTATCTCTTTCTTTTGGTCCGTTAGTTATTAAGTGGCTACGTGTATTACAGATTAAGCAGGTGGTGCGGGATGACGGGCCAGCCACGCATGCTGCGAAGGCTGGCACACCTACAATGGGTGGTTTGTTGATCCTTGCTGCGGCTCTTATACCGACACTTCTGTGGGCTGATTTGACCAATAAGTATGTCTGGATAGCTGTGGTTTCGACAGCCAGTTTCGGTGCGATCGGATTTGTAGACGACTATTTGAAAGTTGCACGAGAAACACCGCGAGGCTTGTCGGTTCGAGGGAAACTGCTTGCTCAAGGTGTCGTAGCTCTCGCGGTCGGTCTGGCGTTGATTGAATTAGCACGAAACAATCTTTACAACACGGACATAATCTTTCCGTTCTTTAAAGAGTTCACACCTGACATCGGTTGGTTGTATGTGCCATTTGCGATGATTATCCTTTTGATGACATCGAATGCGGTCAACCTGACTGATGGTTTAGATGGGTTGGCGATTAGTGTTTTCACGGTTGCCGCCGGTGCCTTTACAGCATTGACATACGTCAGTGGCCATGCGGTTATC
>CAUZRA010000257.1:0-3220 GCA_963582035.1 Vicinamibacteria bacterium
ATTTGAAGATTTGATAGACGGTGTGGAGATGGATGTTACGTGCAAACGGTATGACACATTCGATCAGCTTTATCAGTACTGTTTACGGGTCGCGTCAGCTATCGGTTTGATTTGCATCGAGATTTTTGGCTATCGAAACCCGCAAGCACGAGACTATGCTGTTGCCCTTGGTGTGGCATTACAGCTCACGAATATTGTCAGAGATGTACCTGTCGATCTTGTGAATGGCCGTATTTATTTGCCACAGGAAGATATGTCTCAGTTTGGTGTTAGTGAATGTAACCTTTCTGCCGGGCTCTCCGGATCCGTCGCAGATTTGCTCGCATTTGAATGTAATCGTGCGAGAGCTTATTACAGAGCATCGCAAGATGCATTGCGGGATGAAGATGCTCGATCCCTGGTTGCGGCAGAGATTATGAGTGGAATTTACCTCGCGATACTTAATCGGATTGAGAAGCGAAACTACGATATTTTTAGTGAGGTGGTACGGGTGCCACGGCCACGGCGGGCAGTAATAGCAATGCAGGTATGGGCACAGGTCATGACACGCGGGTTGATTACGTGAATTACGACGTCATTGTCGTTGGGGCTGGTTTTGCTGGTTTGAGTGCGGCTGTTGACCTCGCAGAGCGTGGAGTTCGCGTTCTAGTCCTTGAAGCAAATCGCCATCTTGGCGGGCGTGCTACGGCATATCGAAGCTCGGTGTCTGGTGGGTCTATTGACAATGGGCAACATGTGCTTTTTGGCTGCTACCATGAAACTTTCAGGTTCCTCAGACGTCTCGGCGTTGATCGCGACGTTGAGTTACAGCGGACACTCACTGTGGACAGCATTGACACCGATGGGACACTGACGACATTTGAGTGTCCGCATCTACCGCCGCCGTTCAATCTAGTCGCAGGAGTGTTTGAGTGGGATCGATTACCGCTTTCTGAGCGGGTGGCGATGTTGCGGCTGATTCCTCCGCTCTTTCGCGCTCTGCGTGAACGTACCTGTGAGCTAGATTGGGTTTCCGCTGATGAAACGGTTAGCGCATGGCTAGAGCGTCATGGGCAGGGACCACGAATTCGGCAGCTTCTATGGGAACCGCTGGCTGTCGCTGCTCTCAATCAACAGCCAGACCGCGCTGCAGCGAAGTCATTCGTTCGTGTATTAAGTGCACTCTGTGGTCCGAATAGTGGTGACTCAGCTATAGGAATACCGCTGAAACCACTTGATCTTTTTTATGCAGAGCCGGCGCGGAGATTCATTGAGCAGCGTGGAGGTGAGGTGTGGACCAATAGTCGGGCTCACATAAGCGTTCATGGGAACCGGGTGATATCGGTTGAGACTGCGACCGAGAGCCTGAAGTCACGCGCGACCATTTCGGCAGTGCCGTGGTACGCGATTGACACTGTTTTTCCGGGCCGTCCGGAAACGCTCGAGGCACTAACGTCTACTGCGGCGTTAATTGAATGCTCACCGATTGTCACCGTAAATTTGTGGCTGGATCGTCGGGTATTACCAAGGCAATTTATTGGTTTGCCCGGCCGGGTGATGCACTGGGCTTTCCAGAAAGGATCGCCTTTTGGTGGTCAAGGTTCGTACGTTTCTATGGTTTCAAGTGGTGCAGATGTACTCACTAAATTGTCCAATCAAAAGGTAACTGATATTGCGGTCAGTAACCTTCGGGCCGCCTTTCCAGAACCTAACTGGCAAGTCACTGGTGCGTCTGTAATTCGAGAACGTCGCGCGACGTTTTCTCTTGCACCGGGCCAGCCGACTCGGCCCGGTACCGAGACGAGCATTGAAGAATTATTTATTGCTGGTGATTGGGTTGAAACTGGTCTACCAAGTACGATTGAAAGCGCCGTCGTTAGTGGGCATCGAGCGGCTGCGTCTGTTTATCGATTACTTGCAGCTGCTTAGTTTCTTAACAGGCAGAGTTTGTGCTTTAAGTGTTCTATGAATTCCGTCATCGTTCATTATCAAGAAATCGCCCTTAAAGGACGCAATAGACCATGGTTTGTTGAGCGGCTTGTTAATAATTTACGTGATGTGACTCGTGATCTTGACATCCAACAAGTACGACCACTGATGGGGCGGATCGAGCTCACACTAGGTTCCGAGTGTGAGTGGTCGATGGTACGTGAACGAGTCAGCCGCGTGTTTGGCATCGCAAACTATGCACAGGCGGGTCGAACGACACGTGATGTTGATGAGATTGCGGCCATGGTACTGGGTGATCTCGATCGTGACGAACGTGTTTCTAAAGACAGGGTGGGGCGTTTTCGTGTGCGTGCCAGTCGCGCGGACAAATCATATTACCTGACCTCGCCAGAGCTTGAAAGAGAGGTTGGTGGGCGCATCAAGGAGTCGAAAGGATGGACCGTCGATCTCATTAATCCTGATCTTGAAATTCGTGTTGAGGTTCTTCCAGAGTGCGTCTTTTATGCGCTGAATAAAGAACCAGGTCAAGGGGGACTTCCGACCGGGACGAGTGGGGCTGCAATGTGCTTGTTGTCCGGCGGCATCGATTCCCCTGTTGCAGGTTTTCGACTCATGAAACGAGGGTGCCGCGTTCATTTTGTACATTTTCACGCGTATCCCATTCTTTCTCGCACATCTCAGGACAAAACCAAGGAACTTGCTGAGCTTTTGACGCACTATCAATTGCGTTCTCGTTTGTACACCGTACCGTTTGGGGAACTTCAGCAACGGGTTGTTATCTCCGTTCCTCCGCCTCTTCGTGTGGTGCTTTATCGACGCCTGATGATGCGAATTGCAGAACGACTCGCACATGTATCAGGTGCAAAAGCGCTTGTTAGTGGCGAATCTGTGGGACAGGTGGCCTCTCAAACATTGGAGAACCTGTCGGTGATCAACGAAGTCGTTTCATTGCCCGTACTGAGACCTTTGATCGGTTACGACAAGGAGGAGATTACTCGTGAGGCAAAACGACTGGGATCGTATCCTATTTCTATCATTCCGGATGAGGATTGCTGCACACTGTTTACCCCCAAACATCCAGCCACCAAGGCGAGGCGAGAAGATGTTGAACGAGCGGAATCGGCGTTGCCTATTGCTGACATGGTAGAAAAAGTGTTGGCACTCACAGAACGGCAAGACTACGAGTTTCCTGCGTAAATAGCATTTGCGTCGACCACACAGATTTGTGTCGGCTTGGTTCCTAAATTAGATCCGGATGCAATAATCCGAGGTGGTAATCCTCTAATGCGTC
>CAUZRA010000258.1:0-3213 GCA_963582035.1 Vicinamibacteria bacterium
AATTCACTACTGCTAACCCGCCGGACTTCCCTGCGGGTTCGATTATCCGTACCTTACAAGGTGACGTTGACCCATCGTCCTTGGACAACGGAGCAACACTGTTTCACGAACACGTAGGTCGAGATGACATTGAACTCGCGGTCGAAGAATTACGTGCCTGCGCATTTGACGGACTCCGATGCATTGTTGACGCGGCTACTGGCCGCCGGACTGAACAACAAATACGAAACCTAAATGCAATCGCAAACCAAAGCGACGTGCGCATCATCATGGCGGGTGGTTATTTCGAAGACATTGGGTTTGCTATCTACCCGGTTCGTGTCGCTGAGATGTCAGAAGACGAGCTTGTCGACGAACTTATCGCCGATGCCACCAGTCAACGCTGGGGCGCGTTTGGTGAAATTGCATCGTCACTGGAGATGCGCCCAGATGAACGGAAAGTTCACCGGGCAGTTGCAAGAGCACACCGACAAACCGGACTTCCAATCTTCACGCACACACCGCATGAGAGCTGTCCGAGCTGCGCAATGGATCAAATGGATGCGATCGAAAGTGTCGGTGTTGACCTTGCACATGTCGTAATCGGCCACATGGCAACTCTCAAACCTGAGCATAATCCGCTCGCCACTCATCGTGCTATCGCCGAGCGTGGTGCGTTCATCGGCCTCGACACGCTGGGTCACGAGATGGGCCGATCGGACATACCAGCTGCCGACAAAGTCCGGATGGTCACCGACCTGCTCGACGCCGGCCTTGAGGATCACATCCTCTTGTCATCTGATCAGGGCAATGTTCGACAGTTCAAGCACTACTACGGGCATGGGTGGTCATCAGTACTCATGCAGTTCGTACCAAAACTACGATATGCACGGATTCCGGAAGAAACGATTCGTAAAATCCTCGTCGATAATCCTCGAAGGTTTCTTGCATTTCAGCCACTGTCCTAATCGGCGGAAGGAAAGATTCACCACAAATCATGGTCCGTTAGCAATCGCCGCAACCTAGTTAATGACCGCTTGGTATGCGAGATTCCTTGAGAGCCCGTGCACTCTTCCGTACGGCGTATGCTGCATCATCCCTACAAAAGTGAAGTCTAGTGCTGGGTCAATCCAAAACCACGTACCGTCAATTCCAAGCCAGTAATACGACCCGGGTGAATGCGGTTCACCCGCAGCGGCCGGGTCCATATAAACCATAAAATCCATTCCGAATCCCATCCCTGACCGCATATTGCGCGTCGCCTCCTCCGACATATGGTTAGTCCGCATCATTTCCACTGTCCGCGGCGCAAGAAGTCGTACACCGTTCAGCTCACCGCCGTTAAGAAGCATCTGCGTAAATCGCAAATAGTCATCCGCTGTGCTGTAAAGGCCCGCACCTCCAGTCGGTCCTTGAGGCATGACAGTCAACGGTTCGCGACCAGAAAGACGCTCTAAAACACCTTGCGCATCAAGCCGATGCCGAGCAGCAACCCGTCCAAGTTCAGAAACTGGGACATAGAATGCCGTGTCTCCCATCTCGAGCGGACCAAAGATCCGCTCATTGAGAAATTCTGCAAATGTCTGCCCGGAGAGTTTTTCCACAAGATAACTTTGAGCGTCGACCGCCGAACTGTAGATCCAGCGCGTCCCAGGCTGTGCCAGTAGTGGCAACATTGCCATTTTGTCGATCATGGTTTGCAATGGTTCTCTTGGATTCAGTACTCGCTGATCTCGAAACATGCGATTGACTGGATGTCGCATGTCGAGGGTATACGACAGACCCGCCGTATGAGTCATGAGTTCCCTCATCATGATCGGGCGGTCTAGTTCTTCCTTTTGAATGGAACCATCGCTGTTTTCGCCGGTATATACCTCCAATTGTTCGAATTCCGGTATGTAGCGAGACACTGGGTCATTGAGACGCCAACGACCTTCTTCGTAAAGCATCATCATTGCGACGCCGGTAATCGGCTTAGTCATTGACTGAATACGGAAAATTGAATCGCGGGTCATCGGTTGTTTGCTCTCGATATCCCGTACACCTGCAACATCAACAAACGCGACCTTGCCGTGCCGAGCCAGCATTGTCACCACGCCAGCTAGTTCGCCATTGTCGACCATCTCTTGTAGTGCATCGTCAAGCCGAGCAAGTCGCTCTTTTGACAAACCAACATCGCCTGGGTCGGCAGTCGGAAGGCTGTACAAAGTCTGTTGGCCCGTCGCCGATGGTGACGGGCCAACCAACGTAACACCCAACAAACCTGCACATAAAACGCAAACACTCTTCAAAAATCTGGCATCCATGGCCATAAACCTCACCCCTCCGGCGATCAACCGGAATACGCCACGGTCAGCTGCAGTATTTCCCGCGAATAAGTCAGCCGATGAATTAAATCCAACCAATCGTCCAAAACAGATACACCATGGCCATGGCGGTGACACCATTAACAAATGTCACACCACCGTACGACACCAACGCCGCTTTAAGTGACATGCGCGAGAGCGACATACAAACCCAGAAGTAGCTTGAATTCACATATTTGATGATCATCGAACCAGCAGCACCGGCAAGCATGGTCGCTTCTGGTGTTAATCCAAGTCGGTCCATCATCGGTGCAGCAACGGAAGCGGCCGTAATGACACCTACCGTCGTTGACCCTGTGATCATGTTGCCAACAACCCCAAGCACAAAAGGCAGGAAAATAGCTGGCAGCCCAACCGCCGCTGTCGTTTCTGCAATGGCATCAACAGCTGGCGTATTCCTGAGAATTTGTGAAAGGGCGCCACCAAGACCCGTGACCATAATGATCATCGCCGATGTGCGAAGTGCTTCTTCGATCCATGTTCCAACCCGCGCGTCGACCTGGTCGCCGGTCGTCTGGCGATACGCCAGCAATATTCCTATCCCAAGCGCCACGACCGGCCAGCCAAGGTAAAGCATTAATCGATTGAGAAGATGTTCTTCCGGAAGCATCAACACTGCGATGCTTTGTCCAGCAATAAGAGTTAGCGGAATCAAGATTGGAGCATAAGCACCCCACGTTGACGGCAATTCCGCTTCTCGCCCTTGCTCGATAAACGACTGACCAACAAACTCCTTTGACGGTGGTGATTCAATGTGTGGGCCAACCACCTGTGCATACACCCACCCTGCCAGCGACCCAACTAAGGTCACGATCCCGCCGAAAAGAATAACCTTGCCAATATCAGCTCCAACCAAGGCAACGGCGGC
>CAUZRA010000259.1:0-3176 GCA_963582035.1 Vicinamibacteria bacterium
TTCCAATTCAGTCAGAACGCTTCTATCATGCACTCCGAGGTCATGGCGTAACTGTCCGCTACGTCACTCTGCCGTATGAATCACACGGCTATGCAGCGCGAGAATCGATTCTTCATGTGGTGGCCGAGATGCTTCGCTGGTGTGACACAAACCTAACCGACACCGAATCTCAATAAAATCTGAACACTAAACTACGATGCTCAAATGGCCTTGGTCGCGCTACAATAAAACATCAACCAATCAGATTAATCTCCCATAGGACAAGCAATGTCAGATACGACTCACAATACACAGGAAATCACCGACGGTAACTTTGAAGAATCCGTCCTGAAATCTTCGGTTCCCGTCCTCATCGATTTCTGGGCAGAATGGTGCGGGCCGTGCCGCATGCTCGCACCCACGATAGAGGCGCTTGCTACCGATTACAGCGGTAAAGTCACTGTAGGAAAATTAAACGTCGATAATAACCAAACAACCGCTAGCCAATACGGAGTTCGCTCAATCCCGACACTCTTATTGTTTAAGGATGGTGAAGTCGTCGAAACAATTGTCGGTCTCCAAGACAAACCTCGACTCGAAGCGATTCTCGACAAGCACGTTGGCGCGTAACAATTAAGCGGTACTTTGTAATCCGCTTACTGTTTCTGCAATGCGGATTCTTCTAATCCCCGTCGGTAGCGCGGGCGACGTGCATCCGTACGTTGGTGTGGGGTTAGCTTTGCAACGCCGTGGCCATGACGTCAGGGTCATCACTAGTCCGTATTTTGCGTCGCTACTCGACCGTGTGGGGTTACCGCTCATCCCGCTTGGTACCGTTGATGATTTCCGTGCCCTCTTCAACGACCCCTTGCTCTGGAACCCATTCCACGGAATCAACGTCATCGGACAAGCCTTAGCACACAGCACAACCGAACTCTACCAACTCATCAAAAACGAAACAGAGCAAGCGCAGACTGTTCTAATTGCTCCGGGAATGGCCTTTGCAGCCCGTATCGCACACGAAACACTTGGAGTCCCACTCGTGACGATGCACCTGCAACCAACCTGTTTCATGAGCCAGTATGAAACACCCGTGCTCCATCAATGGTTCGCCACAATTAATCACTGGCCTGCGACATTCAAACGACAAATACTACGCGCCTCCGGTTGGGTCTCGGACCGTGCCCTATCACCGGGCGCCAACACGCTTCGTCAAACACTCGGACTGCCACCCGTAAGACACATCGTCCGTGACTGGTGGCACTCGCCCGCACGTGTCATCGGTCTGTTCCCAGACTGGTATGCGCCCCCCCAACCAGACTGGCCTCGAAACACGACCCTCACGGGGTTTCCACTGTATGACGAGCAAGGGGTAAGCACGATTGAACCAGACCTAAAGAAATTTTTGTCTGAATCTACCGAGCCACCCATTGTCTTTACGCCAGGGTCAGCCAACACACAGGCGGCAAAATTTTTTACGTCAGCGGTAGATGCGTGTCGTCAACTGAACCACCGAGGACTCTTGCTGACACGATTTCCTGACCAAATCCCAGATTCACTACCAATCGGGATACATCACTCAACCTATGCGCCGCTTAGCAAAATTCTTCCACACGCCGCTGCGCTCGTGCATCATGGCGGCATCGGAACGGCCGCTCAAGCGTTGCGCGCTGCCTGCCCGCAACTCATCATGCCTATGACATTTGACCAACCAGATAATGCGGACCGTCTGTATCGGCTGGGGGTTGGGCGACTTCTCTCTCCATCCTCGTTTACCGGACCTCGAGTCGCTAAAGAACTTGACACACTACTTGGTTCAGAGAACGTCTCCCAAGCGTGTCACACGCTCGCTCAACGGTTTGTCGGTTGCGATCCTATTGGAGACACGTGTTCCGTGATCGAATCCATGGATTAACTCGCGGACACTGACTCACCGCGAGCAGAATGCAACTCATGCGCCAGACAGGATCAAAACCAGTGGGAAAGTAAACCTGTTACGAGCGGTCAGAGCCCAGTGTTGGTAAAAATACTGGCTGCTGCCGGTGTCTCGACGCTTGCTCAAAAGCATACGCAATTCGGATTAGTGTGGGCTCGCTCCACGCGCGTCCGAAAAACGACAACCCCACCGGTAACCCTTGAACATCGCCTGCCGGAACCGTGATATTTGGATAGCCTGCTACAGCTGCCAGAGATGAACTCCCACCACTGAAATGATCTCCATTCACATGATCAATCACCCACGCCGGCCCCCCGGTGGGGGCGATGACGGCATCGAGGTCATCAGTATCCATGGCACGGTCAATACCTTCCTCGCGCGACAATCGCCGTGCGACAGCATGTGCCTCTTGATAACGATCCTCCGATAGAGACCCACGCCGTTGGGCTTCGATGAGTCGTTCCTGACCGAAGTACGGCATCTCTTCACCAGCATGCGCTTCGTTAAACGCAATGAGATCTGCAAGGGATCGAATCTCCCCGTTTGGTAGCGCTGCCAGATAGGCATTTAAACCGACCTTGAATTCATACGCCATGACTTCGACCTCGGCTCTGCGCATGGTTGGACTCGGTCGAAGAGCAATCGGGTCTACGATTGTGGCGCCCCGGTCACGGATCAGAACAATTGCATCTTCCATTAAGCGATCAACCAACGGATGAAATCCGAACGCACTCCGTTGCACTCCAATCCGTGCACCGATAAGACCGGCCTCATCAAGAAAAGGGGTGTAGTCATCAAGACCGAGAGTCTCTGCAGCCTCGGTCGCGGGATCTCTCGTATCGACGCCGGCTATCAAACCGAGCACCACAACTGCATCCCGAACGGTTCGAGCCATCGGCCCAGCCGTGTCTTGTGTCGCCGATATCGGCACGATTCCAGAACGACTCACAAGTCCAACCGTAGGCTTGATGCCCACAATGCCATTTGTGGAGGCTGGACATACTATCGACCCATCAGTTTCCGTGCCAATGGCAACCGTTACGAGATTGGCGGACACCGCTACGCCTGAGCCTGAACTGGACCCACATGGACTGCGGTCGAGTACGTACGGATTTCGACATTGTCCTCCACGCGCACTCCATCCGCTTGATGATCGAGTCGAACGGTAATTCGCCCACTCGCTCAAATTGGCCTTGCCGAGAAGGACAGCACCCGCCTCACGTAGTCGGCGTGCAACCGTTGAATCTTCACGCGGAATGGA
>CAUZRA010000260.1:0-3163 GCA_963582035.1 Vicinamibacteria bacterium
TCGACTTCCCGAATCGTTTATTGACTGACCGAATGCCGTAAACGGCGTCAGTATCAGCGGCAACGCGACCGCGATCGCGAACACCTTCTGTCGTCGACTCATCGCCACCTCCATCCCATGAGTACAGCTTTATTCAATATCGAACTCATACATTACGACATCGCTATTCTCATAACCTAACCGACCACACTGCACACGTAATTCCCAAAACCGCATCCGGAAGCCCCCCCGATACAGACGCCAATAAAACGGTGGGACTCGTTCGGTTGTATACACGATAGTCGAACCTGGCGTCTCACACGAAAGTTCAATGCGAGGAGCGACATGAAACAAGCCGCCGGCTGGATAGCCTGTCGGCGTCGCTGTTGTCGGTGTTACGGTAGCGTTCGTATTAACTACCTTCACCGACTCAATGGAATGATCTTTTATTGGTGGCGTCCCGTCCCCGTCATCTACAACTACGACATTACGCCCCATCATGTATTGCGGCACTGCAAGGCCAGTCATCGCAAGAGTGGTAGGGGCTAAATCAAGCAGACCGACCGTTTCAATAATCCGGCTACGTGAAAGGTTCTGTGGCAATCGGATTCCCACGCGTTCCGAACCGGATGACATCGCAATCAAGAAAACCGCGGTGTCGGCCGCCCACTCGTCTTCATCAAGCGCATCCAAAATTGAAGAAACCTGAAGCTCCACATTTGATAATGGTTCAAGATTAAACAGACTAAAAAACGGAACCTCCCCCCGTCCACGACCACCACACCCAAACGACACCGTACATGGCAAATCCCAATCCTTCTCTTTACCTCTCCAGTCAACATCCAGACCGACAGCATCCCAAACCCCAAGTAAACCTTCAGGTGGTATTGGTAAAGCCTCTGGACTCTTGACCGAGTGCCTTGGTCGACTGGCTCTACTAACACCAAGATTGTGGTACGACTCGCCCGAACGACTAGTGTAGTAACCAGCTCGTCGAAACAACAGCGGCAACACACCGACCTCCGGTTCCGGAAACGGCTTCAGAAGTCCAGGGTCAACACCAGTGAGGAGAGCCGAACGTGCACTAGGCCCACCATGCTGCGTAGACGATAGTGCCGCAACGACGTCAAACCGACCTTCCAACTCGACTGGAATCGCATCAGCAACTATCCAGACAACATTTTTTGTTTGAGTAGACCCGGTGTTCTCATCACGAAGATGGTCTGGGCTAGCTTGGCATCCCAAACCGAAAACCACGAAGAACCACAGACAGCCGGTGACACAACGAGGGGCAATCTGCCTACCTGAAATCACAGCGGCATCATAAATGAAATCTCTCAGCTTTGTGTGACTTCCCGGCCAATCTCGCCGTACAATACAAACACTGTCGCGCAACCGTCGTCTAATTGCTATGGTCGTCTCAAATAGTTAAGCGTTTCTGTAATTAATTCGGAGTATTTACATGAAGCATCTCTGTGTTCCTGTGGTCACGGCATTTCTTTTCGCATCTGCCGCAATCTCTGCTCAGAGTGATGAGGTTCCTCGAGCATGGGACAACCATCCTGATCTCAATGGTATCTGGCAAGCAATCGGCACTGCGCACTGGAATCTAGAAGACCATCCGGCAGGTCCTGGCCATCCCGACCTCGGTGCCATCGGTGCCATTCCGCCCGGGCAGGGTGTTGTTGAGGAAGGTGACATTCCCTACACACCTGAAGCTAGACAGCAACAACAAGACAATTTTGAAAACAGAATGACTAACGATCCCGAAGCTAAGTGCTTCATGCCGGGAGTCCCAAGAGCGACCTATTTGCCCTACCCGTTCCAAATTATTCAGGGCGACAAAAAGATCCAGATCGCTTACGGCGTTGCGGAAGCCAGTCGGACGATTCACATGGACAAAGACAACCCGGAACCACCGCCAATCGACAGTTGGATGGGACGCTCGCACGGTCGCTGGGATGGAGACACTCTGGTTGTTGACGTGCAAGGTTTTACCGGCGAAGCATGGTTTGACCGCGCGGGAAACCATGCGAGTGCTTCCCTCCGCGTTGAAGAGCGTTACACTCCGATGGGGCGAAACGCAATCATGTATGAGGCAACGCTCACCGATGACACGGTGTTCACGCGTCCGTGGGCTATCCGTATGCCTCTCTATCGTCGTCTTGAAGACAACGCACGTGTCATTGAATTTAAATGCGTCGAATACTCTGAGGATTTACTGTACGGTCATTTACGACGGGTACCAACTCGGTAAGGCAACCAGTTGAATGAGGAAATACACCATGACACTAAATCTGCCACCCGTTGCTTTGGCGCTACCAGTCCTTACGGCATTATTTGTTGCGATGCCGGGTGCATCCACCAATGCCGTCGCAGCTGATGCCGAATATCACCACGTCCACATAACGTCGTTTGCTCCCGCAGTATCGGTCCGTTGGTACACGGAGCATCTCGATTGCCAACCGATTGCCGATCGAGACGATGCGGCCGATTGTCACGGCGTCGAAGTGACCTTTGTTCCCCAATCGACACAAGGAGGCACTCAGGGCACCGGTGTCAATCACATCGGTTTCTCGTATCTTGACCTCACAGCAAAAATGGAAGAACTTGAATCCATCGGGTCGCGTGGATCCGGTGTGCGGCTTCAACGGTTTGAAGGCGGTGAGATGATCCGTGAGGCGCCGGGTCTTTTCAAGTATGGATTCATTTTTGACCCATGGGGCACAAGAATCGAACTGGTCGAAGATCCTGACCGCCTTGGTTTTCACCACATTCACCTGAGCTCGACCAACCCCGACGAAACTCTTGAGTGGTATCAGAGCGTACTCGGCGGTGAGCGCGACAGACTGCGGGACCGCATTGACGGATTGCGGTACGGCGACGTCTGGCTACTGGCCATGGAACATGAAGAGGGTATACCGGCAACAACCGAAGGTCGGGCGATCGACCATATAGGTTTCATCGTTGATGACCTTGGTAACGCTGCGAGCGAGATGCGCAGCGCCGGCGCAGAATTCCAACAGGAACCAATCGTGCCAGAAAACGCACGTACCTCTGCCCGCCGCGCATTCATCTACGGTCCTGACAATGTGCGTCTGGCTGTTGTTGAATCCGGCTTTGCTGGTGTCGACTCAAACTTCGTCGAGGAAACCACCGCAGACTCAACTCCGTACGATCCAGC
>CAUZRA010000261.1:0-3160 GCA_963582035.1 Vicinamibacteria bacterium
AACCACGGCTGGAATATGACCGGATACGCGTAATCTACGCGCCTCATTTTTCCCACGCGTTTCTCTTTTAGTCGCTACCAATGAAGCTTGCATACGTCTCGCCCTCTAAACCCTTATTTAATAACCCGCCTACACAAACAACGAAGACACCGAAGTCTCCTGATGAATACTTTGTATCGCTTGTCCAAGCAGGTTCGCCACAGACAAAACCTGGACCTTATCTGACCTAGCAAAATCGTCACGTAGGGGAATCGTGTTAGTTACGATGAGTTGCTCTAACACAGAATCGTCAATGCGCTGAAAAGCAGGTCCGGACAACACACCATGAACCGCACAGGCCATAACACTTGCTGCACCGCTATCTTTGAGTGCCTGAGAAGCCTGCTGCAGTGTGCCGGCAGTATCAACAATGTCATCTTGAATAATACAGACTCGGTCTTTCACCTGCCCGACCACATGCATTACCTCCGCATGCCCACCCTCAGAGCGCCGTTTGTCAATAATCGCGAGGTCGGCATTAAGTCGTTTTGCATATGCCCGAGCGCGCTCCACACCACCAGCATCAGGGGACACAATCGTGACGTTTTGGCTGAGTTCCACCCGCGATAAATAATCAATGAAAACAGGAGCCGCAAAAAGATGGTCAACCGGGATATCAAAAAATCCCTGAATCTGGGCCTTGTGAAGGTCCATGGTTAACACTCGATTCGTGCCAGCAGCTCCCAAAAGGTTTGCAACCAACTTTGCAGATATGGGTACTCTTGGCTTGTCCTTTCGATCCTGACGCGCGTAACCATAATACGGCAAGACCGCTGTAATTCTGGCAGCAGATGACCGTCGGAATGCATCAATCATGACGCACAACTCGACCAAATGCTCGTCCACCGGAGTGCACGTTGGTTGCACTACAAACACATCAGTGCCCCGAATGTTTTCGTCAATTTGAAAAGAAACTTCTGTATCTGAGAACCGCCGAAGCGCAGCACGTCCGATCGAGACTCCAAGCCCGTCAGCAATCTCACGTGCCAGCTCAGGATGGGCACTTCCAGAAAAGATCTTCAGGTCTCCATTGTGCGTCGGCACAAGTATTTATTCCTTCACAAATGGCTGGGGCGGAAGGATTCGAACCTTCGAATACGGGAACCAAAATCCCGCGCCTTACCGCTTGGCCACGCCCCATCGAATAGCAGCACGCCTCGGCCAGGCCGTCACTCCGCCCCCCGGCGAAGCCGGTTTCGCACATCGACACCATACGAACGCGGCTGAAACAAAATACTTTAGTCGATGCGCGCAGGGGCCGCAAGGCGGACGTAATCACTTCTCAAAATAGTTCGTGTGATCCAGGTCCGCCAACCAGGCTTCCGAATACGCCGCCGAGCCACAACCGCTTCTGCCTGAGTAGCGAATAGACCAAAAACGGCTGAGCCACTACCACTCATAGCTGACCCACGCGCACCAACTACTCGGAGACGTTCGGTCATCTCGGCAATCGCTGGATATTGTTCGACGACAGGTCCCTGAAGGTCATTACTCAAAAGGTCAAGCCGACTTCTCCATCTCGTAGACAGCGGCCGCAGATATTTCCTTCTTTTGCTGTCTGATAAACCGTCCCACCAACGATAGGCTTGAGGCGTCTTAACACCGAATTCCGGCAAGGCCAAAACAATCCATTGACATTCAAGTGGTGCCAACTGTCTAGTGCGCTCCCCACGACCTGTTGCCAATACCGTTCCACCATCAAAAAAAAATGGCACGTCTGAACCCACGCTAGCTGCAACCTCACGAAGAAAGCGAATCCCCTTTCTAGGCGCCCAAAGTTTACGAAAAAGCACAAGCGCGGCCGCGGCATCGCTACTTGCCCCCCCCAAACCAGCCGCTGCCGGAATTCTTTTAGTTACTGTCATAGCAACACCTTCGGGTATTCCAGTGCGTCCAATCGCACGCCACAGTGCGACACCAGCCGTCCATATTAAATTATCGTGATCTTGCGGCATCGCTTGAGCCCGACTTCTAACTATGAATGGACCACGACGGACGCTCAGCAGGAGAGTGTCATGTAGTTCGATAGTCTGCAATATCGTCCGTACCTCATGAAACCGATCGGGACGCAGACCAAGAATATGCAGACCAAGATTGATCTTGGCAAAGGCACGCAAACGCATCTGAAAGCTAGTCCGTTCCAGCTTCACCGCCCACCGTCCGTTGCTAAAGATCGATCTTCTGTTGGCGACTGAAGCTGAAAATCAGCAAACGCTACTGGAGAGAACGTCGCCGGCACTGACGCCTCGAAAGCCTCTGGATTTATTTCAATATTCACATTAACTTGAGATAACTCAATCGTGAGATCAGTAGGAGATGATGCATCAACCGTCTGGATCCGTAACTTTCTTGGCAATCCTCGTACGTGTTCAGAATATTCAACTACAAGGTTTCCAAGAGTACCAATACTGATTACTGGGGTAATACCGGACCGGCGGGAATAAACCGTCGCCCCACCACTTAAATCAATCGCGACCCAATCGTCTCCGTAAGCCCGCGCAGAAAGAGACACTCCGTCTTGAATTACACAACCGGTCAACAAAGCGTGGACATCATCTGGTTCGAGCGACAATCCGGACAGAAAGTACAGCAAATCGGAAGCTGATGCGTCGAGAACGACCTGGCGTTCCCGAGGAAGCAACAAGGTCGCATGACCAGGCTTCGCGATCAAAATAAAAGCTGGTGCACCAAAGGGTGCCATTCCTTCAAGTCTCAAAAACCCGGGTCGTTTTACCGCCGCACGGGCTCGGGTTCGACGAAAAAATCGCTGTCCGGTATAACCGCGAAACATCACCACAAGGTCAGCACTTCGTACACTTCGACACGGCCTAGATAGATCGTCCCAAATGGCCTCGTGTTCAGAAACAATCACCGGTGTTCCAGAAGGAACTCTAATTTGGTCAATGGATGCGGCGCATGCCGTCAAGAAAAGTCCTGAAAGGCACAACGAAAACGAATAGATGCTACGACGGCAAGAAGCCAAAGGCTCTTCTAACGTTTTTCTTCTATCTGACGCTCTGCAACGCCAATCTTTCGTTCAATCGCATCAGGATCGATCACATCACCGTCGCCGCTAAGCGCATGTTCCCACGCCTCTATTGCCTCAGCGTAATTCCCCATG
>CAUZRA010000262.1:0-3144 GCA_963582035.1 Vicinamibacteria bacterium
ATCAGGCCGTTGTACTCGCGGCCAGAAACACGTACCTGTCCATCTGACCAGAATGACCCTCGGATAAAGTCAGGATCGGTGTTAAGCAGTTGCTGCATCTCAGTACTGTTCGCGTTGGTCGTAGGGTGTGCGACGAATCGTGAATCACGCAGTTCGTCTCCTGGCCGATAGAGTAGTCCCGATGTACTGGAGACTCGTTCGTCAGAAGAATTATAAAACTCCCAGATGCTGTGGCACTGGCCGCAGACCTGAGAGGAGCGGACCGGGTCAAGCTCCACGGGGTTTACGATTGTGGCGTCCGGTTCGCCTGATAGATGCATGGCGTAGCGGCGCCAGGGGTTTCTGTTCGTATCGACATGGGTTTCTGCAGGTCCGTGGCACGATTCGCAGCTAATACCGAACTCGGCTACCGTGGTGTCGACGGATTGTGAACTGATTGGTTCCGACCGAAACGGCGTATCAAACTGAGTTTTTCCATGTGTAGTGTGACAGTCGATACAAATGGCATTCCAGTGTCCGTCAAGCGTGGCGACACCCTGGTTAGGGGGCGATAAGACGACAGAACTTCGCGGAACCCAGCGTTCGTCATTTAGAAGGAACACGCCGGGCAAGACGTTGAGCGCGCGGTCGTGCTCAGTCGCGTACCAGTAAATATTTTGGTGATGCGAGCCGGTGATCATGACGACTTGACGTGTAATTCTCGGACGGGCACTAGATGGTCCTTCCCATCCTGGATCATCAAATTCTGCCCAGAATTCGTCGCCTCGTCGCTCCAGATGCATGGGGGCACCTGCAACTTCACTCACGGTGACTTCATCGAAATCGGCTTGTACCGTTTCGGGGTTTGCAACCTGGGTCATCGTTCGATGAAAGGATCCTGACCAGGTGTCGTACTGCGCTGGGTGACAGGCTTGACATGTTGTTGAAGAGACATAGCCATCTTCAACGATGGCAATGGGACGGTTGGTAACCTCATCTTCGGGAATGTCTGGCCGCTGATTAGTAATGATAGTTCCGCAGAGAACGACTGCAGTGGCAAGCAGTAACAGAGTCGGGAATGAGAGACGTTTCGTCAATCGAATCATCGTACAGAATGAAGCCCACCGTTCGCTGCGTAGATGCAGCGTAACGGTGGGCTCAGTACTTTTAGTCGTTCTGCGTCACGGTGTTAGTTTGTTGCGAAGCAGTAATAGAAACCGTTCCCACCTGTTCCCTGCAAGTCGGCTTGTCCGCATCCTCGCGAGCCGTGTGCGGAGTTCCACGAGGTAGGATTCGCTCCACCACCTTGCCGGTCATGATGTCCGAGGAGCGCACTGCCATCACTTGAGTTCTTTGTCCAATTGCCGCAGGTGCTATCGTCGCTACCGCCTGCTGCGTTTCCATCCAATTGTGAACCAGTCAGGATGTCGTGCATATTTGGTGTATCTCCACGCCCATTGACGATCTCACCTTTTTCGTTCAGTTGCGTTTCCTTCGTCAGGTTGTTGTTGTCGCTGTGGAGGTTAGTAACATTTGTTGCGACTTGGACACCGTTGGCATTGTGCCAGGGACCAGTGCCAATGCGATCGCGGGCATTGACGCCACCGGCGCCCGTTGTGCTGAGGTACGCTTGCCACGTTTTGCTTCCAGCACCGGCAGTCTGAGCCAGCATCTGACAATGGCGGTCCGCGCCATCGAGTCCCCCAAGGTTTGCCCCGTCTCCTGGGCCGGCACTAGTGATAAAAAAACTCAAGTCGGATGACTGCGTTGCTGCCGGAACGGTCATCGCAAAGGCGGATAGCAACGCGACACCAAATAAACGGGTACGGGTCATCAGAATTCTCCTGTTCGCGGGCATTAGCGCCGCTTTGATTATTACGCCGGTCTGCGCGGTGAAGTGTACCCTAAGAGAGAGATGAATTCATCTCGGTCCCGGCGGTGCAGATTTGACGTAGCATTACAAGGACTCATGCCTAACGTAATTATCAGATGTGGATGGATCATTGGTGCGATCGCGTTCTTTGGAACTGTCGGACTGACTCAGAGTTCTCGGGCGATTCTCGATAAAGCAATCGATGATTTTTCTGCTGGGCGACTTGCTGAGTCTGTCTCTGGATTTGACGAGGTCGCAACCTTGGTGCCGTCTGTGGCTCCCCAATTGTGGCAGCGAGGCATTGCACTTTACTACGTTGGCCGATACCTCGACTGTCGAGAGATGTTTGAAGCCCACCGCATGGTAAATCCGAATGACGTGGAGAATGCGGCTTGGCACTTTCTCTGCGTCGCACGGCAGGAATCACTAACGGCGGCCCGTGCTGCATTGCTACCGGTAGGACCGGATAGTCGTTTACCGATGACAGAGATCTATCAGATGTTTCGCAATGAGCTTTCACCTGACGGTGTGATGGAGATAGCGCAGCGCGCACCAAGTCGAGCTCGGGAGCGGGCGCTATTTTACGCTCATTTTTATGTCGGGCTCTACTACGAAGCTATTGGCTCAGATGCGAAGGCGCGAGAGCATCTGGTGGCGGCGGCTGACGACGCGTATGCCCCCGTTGGTGGCTATATGCACACGGTGGCTCGTGTGCATATAGCCACCAACTGAACGGACAATAATCCGATAGCTGCAACTCGTCGCACGCTTGCAGCGTTACGGAACGCATGGCGTTGCCCATGTTTCGCATGCCGGCACGGTGTTTGTTTTTGCGTACACGAGCACGCTTGTTACGGTCCCGTTCGTGCTTGTGCTGGAGGCTTCGATAGTCAAGATAGAACCGTCCGTGGAGAGGCTTAATACACGCCGCACGGCTGAAATATCGGCGCCTTGGCGTTGTCCTTCGACAACAAACGACGAGCCTTGCCAGTGAGACGTGACAGCCATATCGACATCTTGACTCACTGGGATAGGACTTTCCGCGTCAACTTTATAGGTTCGAGCCTGGCTTTCATTGATTTCGCTGAGTAAGGTCACGTCCCCATTGACACTGTGAGTGACATGCAGTCGACGGGGAGCACCACTGCCAAGTCGAGCGAGTCCACCTCTAGACGGAAGCGTACTCCGGGCCGGATCCAATACCCATGTGCCACTGAAAGTTGCTGGTTGTGCTGAGGCGTCGGTGATTAAGAACAGAAACAAACTCACAAACAAAATTGGACCGTGGCGTC
>CAUZRA010000263.1:0-3134 GCA_963582035.1 Vicinamibacteria bacterium
TTTTAACGGTGGCTGATCAAAAACAATTGGTGCGACGTTTCCGGCAGCGTGGCAGAGAAGCGCCGGGTCGCCGCGGGAAACGGTATCTAGACAATATCGACACAATTTGGGCACAACAGTCGATGCTGATCCAAGAAGCGAAAAATCAGGCGATACCCATCGTTCAGAATAAGGATCAGGAAACCGCTACGGTTGACATCATGGGGTTAGTCAGTGCCGCGATCGTCGCCCAGGACCAAGGTCACTAGCGAAGCACATTCGACCCAGCAGGGTGCCAACCGCTTTAGAAGTAAAAGTATTACAGAAATACGGGGTCGTGAGGATCAGGTGCAATGAATACTGATCGCAAACGTGAATGGCTACGTGGCAATCAGAAGGCGCAAACGGTTGCCAACCCGCTCAGACAAGTCTGCCAAGTGCGCGATCCAGGTAATGATCTGGTGCCAAAAAATAGTGGCAATACCGAGTTCTGCTTCCATCGAGAAAAGTGTCCGTGCCGCTTTGTCGAGAAGTCGATCGGTTTCACTTTCTAAGCGTCCCAATTCTAGAATCATTTCATCGACTCGAGCGACTTGGCTTTCTCCGAAACCTGTTTCTATCAACTCATCCAGTTCGTCGATGACGCGTTGACCCTGTTCACAGGCAACTATAACGCGCTGAGCTAAAGGTAGGATTGATGCCTTGAGTTCTTTCGGTAGGTACATTTTCCGTTGATCCACCAGTTCGGCAATATCCTGTGTGGTATCAGCAATAGAATCCTGATAATCCAGTATCTCGAGGATCGTGCGACGATCAATTGCCATCATCAATCGTCGTGGCAGGTGGCTTCTAATCTCGTGTTTAATCGCATCCGCTTCGTGTTCGAGTCGGTCAATCTCGCTCCGTCGTTCACGAATGGCATCGTCGTCAGCTGCTGCCATTGCATCGATCAGTGGGAGAATCTCCCGTGCGCAAAGTACGGCGACATGCATGTGTTTCTGCATGGGCTCGATGGGGGACTGGCGAACCAGTTTGTCAATCCAGGACATTCACCCTCCCTAGGCGGTCAATAACCCTTTGAAAAAGTAATAGAAGAACACAGACAATGCCGCAGCGATAGGTAAGGTTGCAATCCATGAGGCCAGAATATTACCAACTACGCGCAAATCAAGTGCTGTAATACCGCGAGCGAGACCGACGCCAAGCACGGCACCGACGAGCGTATGAGTTGTCGATATGGGGATGCCGAGTCGTGATGCGAGGACAATGGTGGATGCTGCCGCTAACTGGGCTGCAAATCCACGACTGGGAGTTAGCTCCGTAATCTTTTTCCCAACGGTCTCCATGACACGGTAACCCCAAGTCGCGAGGCCGATCACAATGCCTAGCCCTCCGATGGCAAGCATCCACGGGGCAACAGGTGTTTTAGCAGTTAAGTCGACGTTTTCGACGGCATTCACGATTGCAGCCAGAGGTCCGATCGCATTGGCTACATCGTTAGACCCGTGGGCAAAAGCGATGGCGCAGGCAGTCAGAATCTGGAGCACAACAAAAATTCGTTCAACCTGATCAAAACGATGGTCTGGATCAGCCTCTCCGATTTGTACTCGACGAATGAAGAATGCGCCAATCCCGGACCCAATTAACCCTAGTGCGACTGACCCTGCAAGCGCTTCCATCAGGTCAAGGTCAAGATTAATGTGTTTCAGTCCTTTAAATAGGGTAACCAAGCCAATAATAAAGAACACAAAAAAGAAAAACGCGGGGCCATATTTTCTGATTTGATGAACAGGATTGCTTTTGTTCAGGATTGTTGAGCGTATTAGGTGAAAGATGGCGAAAGCGATGACCCCCGCGAGCAGGGGCGAGGTAATCCAGGAAAGGGAAATTTGTAGAACTTTCGGCCAGTTGACTGCATCGATGCCGATGGCGACCGCACCAAAGCCAACAATCGCGCCAACAATAGCGTGGGTAGTGGAGATGGGCAAACCAAATCGGGTAGCGCCGATGAGTAGCGTTCCGGCGGAGGCTAGTGACGCCATCATTCCATAAATTAATTCTTCCCGACCGAGCATGGACATATCGAGCATACCCTTGCGTACGGTATCGGTGACATGCCCACCGGCTAAGAAGGCCCCGGCGAATTCGAAGATCGCAGCGACAATGATAGCGCCGCCTACCGTAAGGGCGCCTGAGCCAACGCTGGTTCCCATGGCGTTGGCAACATCGTTCGCGCCGATCGCCCAGGCCATGTAAAAGGCCAATAGGGCGGCAATCCAGAGGGGCAAGGGAATAGCTGAGAAAAAATCCATTAACCTAATGCGTTATAAAGTGGCCATGGTGATGCCCTTGTCATCATGTAGCGGGATTCTAACGAGGAAATGTTACAAATGGGTGACAATCTCCACTGTAAGGCACTCAGCTCTCATGTAAAGACTGGGCGGACTGCAAGCCGTGGGAAATAAGCTGGTACTAGTTGTCTTGGGCTAACGGTGATGAGCCAAGGCGTTCCCGAGCATTGCCCAGGATTTGTTCGATACGATAGGCCATCGCAAGGAGGCGGGCATCACTGCCGTGCCTCGCAAGCAGTTGCAGACCCACCGGCATACCGGCGGCGTCGAGACCAACGGGCAAAGTGATGCCGCATAACCCGAGCACGTTACCGACCACCGTATTTCTCAACGCACGGATATTTTTGGGTCCATAGCCCACAACGTCAGAAACCTCGGCGAGTGGGGGTGGTGTGATGGGTACGGTTGGGCAGGCAATGACGTCCACTTCTGAAAATAGTGAATGTGCTCGTGCTGAAAGATTGTTTATGGTGCGTCGGCGCCGCAGGTACTCTTCCGCATCAATGGTAGAACTGCTCTTAAGACGTGATCCCACGACCGGGTCAGCAGTGTCGAGCCACGCAGGAAGTTCACTTTGCAGGAATTCCTTGAGTTCGACCCCCGATACGTTACCGATCATGAACAACTCAATGGCCTGTTCAGTTTCCGGAGCGGCTGTTTGAACCACCTTGATGCCAGCTTGACTGAGTTCTTTGAGAGCAATTTCGACGGCCTCGGCAATACCGGGTTCACAATCTTCCCACAGCGATGGATCACCAGTCCCAATGACAAATTGGGCGGGTTCGGTTTGGTTCGCTTCGTTGT
>CAUZRA010000264.1:0-3122 GCA_963582035.1 Vicinamibacteria bacterium
GCCCGTAGTCAATCGCGCGCCCGCCATGATTGGATACCACAATGCCTTCAACGCCGTGGTCGAGACATTTCTTTGCACCTTCACCAGTGAGGATGCCTTTCGCCAAGATTGGAACATCTACCAATGCCCTTAGTTCGTCAAATAGTTTCCATTCATACCAAAGGCGGAACTCACCAACACCGTAGGGGTTGCCTGTTTCGGGCGTGCGCCGGGAATTCCGTACGGCACCGCCCAGATGAAAGTTGTGAGACGAGCGGTCATAGAGTGAAGTTTGTTGGTCAATTGTGACGACAATCGTCTGTGCCCCAGCGGTTTGACCATCAGCGAGTGGTTGCCGGTTTGCCTCAAGATCTTGACGAGCGTACAGCTGATACCAGAGTGGTCCCTCTGCGGCATCGGCAATGCGAGGAAACGGAAAGCTTGAGACGTTACTGACGATCATCGTGGTGTCGGTCGTTGTCGCGGCACGATGCATGCCGAGTTCACCGTCGGGGTGCAGGTCACGTTGCCGAGCGGTTGGTGCCACCATGATCGGGCTCTTGAGTGAAAAGCCCAACACAGTAGTTGACGTGTCGACATGATCGGGGTTTACGCCGCCACCGCCAACAAGGTCGACCCAGTCAAACACATCCCGATTACGTCGAAGCGTAAACGCTGAGTCGGTTCCGTGCGCAGTGTAGTCATAGACAGATAACGGAACATTCGCTTGAAAAACTGGCTCAAAATCAAAAGCCGTAAGCATTTCATTGAATCCAAGCATGCGTCGATGGTCACCCAGAGGCCACGGATCGCGTTGCGCATGAAGCAGCGGAGATGACGCCAAAAAAGTGGCCAGTCCACACAAGGCCTCTCGCCTGGAAAAACCACGTCGCCAAGTTTTTTCTAGTTGACCCACAGTGCCTCCTACTACTGTCAGAGACTCATCCTACAGATGCCAATGAATGGAAGACCGAGACGAGTGCATAGGTCTGATCGAGATGGTGTTTTTTCTTCTGCGTAAGAATAAAGCAGTTCGATACGAGAGTGCGAGTTCTTGAATCGGTGGCAGCATCCTCGCCATCAGGCGCACACTTAGAGTCGCCTAGTCGATCAGCCAAGTGGACCTCATTCACCGAGGTCCAGCGCCATGATTTCGTGCCGGTCGCGCACATACAGTGTTGTGCCAACGAGACTCGGTGGTGTCCAGGCGTTTTCTTCCAAGAGCGCTGTTCGTGCATGTACCTCGATTCCGCCGGCAGACACAGAGGCAATGGCCAGCTCGCCATCTTCATCGACGAGGACAATCACTTCGTCTGCATAGAGTAAGTGTGCACGTGCAAAACTGCGTTCTCGCCATACTTCTTCTCCGGTGGCTGAGTTAAGAGCGGTCAAGAATGCGGGCCCAAAATCGCCGCTGCTTCCGATTACGAGGTTTCCAATCTCGATCGCATTACTGAAATGGAGTCGCGTGCGGTTGGTATGCCACAGTTCCTGAACGGTTGTTCCTGAACGGTCGGACTGAAGCTGGATCATACGGCTGCCCCCGTTGTAGGCAGATGAGATGAAGAGTCGTTGTTGTGCGGTCCACACCGGCATGCTCAAATTGAGACCGAGGTCGTTGGCATGTGGGTGATTCCAGAGACGCCCCCCGTCACGTGGGTCGAGTCCAACCACTTCTTGCTGACCCCAGACGACCAACTGATCCTGTCCATCAAGACTGATCAGTTGGGGAGAGCCAGGACCTAGCGGAAATGACGCACTCTCCCATACCACGGCACCGGTTTCTCCATCGAACGCGACAACGCCGTGGTCACTACCCCCCATCGGGAGGATGATGGCGCCTTCGTATGCGACGGCATTTGAGGCGAAGGCGTTGTAATCGACCAATCCGAAAAGGTCAACGAGGTCGTGCGACCACCGGAGTGCACCGGTTTGTGCGTCGACGGCATGAAAATGACCATTTACTCCCACCGCGTACACGATGCCATCGGCAATCAGTGGAGACGAATAGGGGCCTGGACCTGCCGAATTCAGCCAAATATCGAAATATCCATCATGTACCAGCGGTGCATCATAGGAATATTCCCACCGTGTTTCCCCGGTCTCTGCGTTGAGGCCAATGATGATTTCGCTGTCATTCAGACGATACATGGTGACCAGTGTCTGCCCGTCGACGAGAATCGCCGAATAACCTTCACCAAGTGGTCGCCGCCAGAGTTCTCGTGGTGAACCATTCGGCCATGACCTGGCGAGTGCATCTGACGCCACGTGAAAATCACGAGTGGGTCCGCCCCACTGCGGCCATGACGGGTAGGTTTCTTGTGCCTGAGCGGTGGCGGCGACAGAGAAGGTTAGCGCCACAGCGACAGCTAGGATGGTGAACTTGAGGGCCAGATGCGATCTCAGCATGTGATGTATGTCGAATGCTAGTGTCAAAACTGTCTTGGCGTTAAGGTACTCTAGAAAGTAACCACAATGCCACAACCACTGACGGTCGAAACGCTTACGGCGCGACCGGTTCTACTGAAACTCAAGCGTCCGGTTATTGCGCGTATCGCAACCATCACCGAATGGCCGTTGATTCTAATTGACCTCCACACGCGCGAGGGGATTGTCGGGCGGAGTTATCTGGAACCATATACCCCAAAGACGATGAAGTACCTCGTCCCGATGTTGCATGACCTTGGGGAATTACTGCATGGACAGCCCGTGGCGCCACATGACTTGTACCAAACGGCGCGTAAATCACTTCATTTTGTGGGATACGAAGGACTGTCAGCGATCGCTGTTTCCGGCGTGGACATGGCGGCGTGGGATGCTGTGGCAAAAGCAGCCAATCGACCGTTATGCGAAGTGCTTGGCGGAACGAGAGGGGCTGTAGCCGCGTACAACAGTAACGGTCTTTGGTTGCAGCCAGCGGCGGCTGTGGCCGAAGAGGCCGCAGAGCTTTGTGCAGAAGGAGGCTTTCGCGCCTTAAAGCTACGACTTGGACGTGAGCGTCACGAAGATGATGAAACAACAATTCATGCTGTGCGAGAGAAGGTTGGGGGTGAGGTCGACCTCATGGTTGACTTCAATCAAGGGCTTGATCTTTCTGAAGCGATGGACCGGTGCAGCCGTCTAGACGACTTTGGTCTTAGTTG
>CAUZRA010000265.1:0-3119 GCA_963582035.1 Vicinamibacteria bacterium
TCAACGAGGAAACCCTGGCCATCGAGGCGATGCGGGAGGTACAACCCGGCGGGCATTATTTTGGCACAAGTCATACGATGGAACGCTACGACAGTGCCTTCTATTCACCCGTGGTCTCCGACTGGACCAACTTCGAGAACTGGAAAGAGGCGGGGGGTCTGGACTCGGCACAACGCGCCAACGCCATATGGAAGCAAGCCATCAACGACTACGAGCAGCCTCCCCTGGATCCAGCCATAGTGGAAGCGCTTGAAGATTACGTTGAACGGCGCAAGCGTGAACTCATTGGCGCTGATGCGGTACTGCGATGAACATGCAGTTCGTCAATCCACGTGACGTCTTTTGAGAGGACCTCAACGTCATACCAGTAATCGGCGACTGCTAACGACATGCTGCAAAGTCTCTCAGTGTGTAAAGACCTAGGAAGTATAAACACCAAGCGCCACATCAAATATAGATCCTAATCTATTCCGTGGCGTTTTCTCAGTCGATCCGTGATATCGTGACTTCTGTTGCATGTACAGACGTACTTTCCCCCATATCTGTTTTTCTGGCCACACACAGCATGTTTACATTTGCTCGGCTTTTCTCCATCTTCAGCCAGCGACTCTTGTAAACAAGTAGTGCCCCTGGTGTGATCATGTCTGATAAACGAGCCGTGAGTACCAATTCTCCTAATTCGTTAGATAAGCGTACCTGATCACCGTCACCAATGCCCAGGTCGGATGCCGTCTGAGGATGGCAGGTGACCGTTGCAGGCCCCATCATTTTGAGTACGTTACGGTCGTTACCAAAACTTGAGTTCATCAGCCAATTCGCGGCCGGTGAAATCAAACGCAACTTCCCGTCTTTTGGTTCTGGATCGGTTGTTGCCTGCGGCAGGCGCGGAAGGCCGTCAGCTTCAGCGCGTTCACTGGCAATCTCGATTTTTCCACTGGGGGTAGAAAAATGTCCTTCCGACCACAGGATCAATGGTTCGTCGGCAACATGAGCCCAACCCTGCTCAGTCAATTCCTGCCACGTCTCTCGAATACCTGATTCCCGCAGGGTTTGCTCAATAACAGACTGATCATCTTCGTACAAAGTGGAATCTTGAAGTTCCATGACGCTGGAGAGCCTTCTAAAAATTTCCTGATTGGGTAAGGATTCTCCCATGGGCACACGGCACTGCACCTGTGCTCCAATCATAAGATGAAAATACGATGAACATACGTCGTCGAATTCCAGGAAGCTCGCAGCGGGTAAAACGATATCAGCATAGTCTGCAGTGTCTGTCATAAAGCAGTCGATCACGACTGTGAACAAGTCCTCTCGTGCCAGCCCCTTCTTCATCGATGCTTGATTTGGGTTTGATGCGAGTGGATTGCAATTCCATACGACGTACGACCGGATCGCCGCAGGATCTTGGAGCAATGCTGGTATGTCCATCTGGCTAACAGGGGAGGGCCCGTCGTTTAGCTGTGGTTTTTCGTAGATCGATGGACCGCCACGGCGTCCGCCGATGCCTATCGTATCGTTTAAATAGTAGAAACCTGCACCTGGTTTTCCGATATTGCCGGTAATCGCAGGTAACATCGCGCAGGCACGGAAGACGTTTCCACCCTGTGGTTGACGCTGCAGTCCTTGGCCGAGCCACAATAGCGACGGTCCGCGGGCATATGATCGTGCCGCTTGTTCGATTAGTGTTGTTGGTATCCCGGTTTCTGATTGCCCCCATTCAGGGGTGCAGTTCTCGATCGATGGCAGAACTTCTTCATAACCCTGTACGTGATGTTTGATGTAGTTCTCATCCACGAGAGACTCTCGCTTCATGATATGCAGCATGGAGAAGGCAAGCGCTGCGTCAGCTCCCGGACGTACCTGAAGATGAAGGTCGGCAGATGTGGCGGTCTCGGTTCGCACAGGATCGATAACAATGACTTTAGCGCCGTGCTCACGCAACCAGTGTTGATACACATGAGGTCCGCAGTGTGCAGGATTCGCTCCCCAGATCAGAATGCACTTGCTGTCTTTGGACGTACGGGGATCGAAACCAGCAACAGAATCACCGAAAACGTAACTCAAGGCCGCATGACCTGCGGCGTTACAAATGGTGTCCGGATCAACCTCGGTCGCACCGATATGGTTAAAAAACCGTTTCGGAAATTGTCCCGCAATGACGGAACATGTTCCGGTGTAATGGGTATGATAGATTCGGTCGGCACCGTGCTCGCGATCGATCTCACCAAACCTATTCGCAATCTCTGCGAGGGCGTCGTCCCAGGAAATCCGTTCGAATTGTCCGCTTCCCTTATTTCCTGATCGCTTCAGCGGATACAGCAAACGGGCGTTTTCATCGAGCCATACGCCGTTATAGCTGACAGCACATTTAGCGCAAAGTGGCCCTCGCGTTGAAGGATGGTCGCGATTGCCTTTTACCTTAATAATCTCCCCGTTTTGTTTGTGCACAATGATGCCGCATCCGTCATAACAGTCCCGCGGACAGGTGGTCTTTATCCACTGTTCTTGATTTGTGGTTGACATATTCATAGATCAATTTAGTTAAAAGTAAGTATCCTCGTTCACCCGCTTCTATAATGGTGTAGGGTCGATTAACGAATCGTTAGAGGTTAAGGATATGATTACAGTCGTTGTGACTTTCTCAATACCAAGTGAGGTGAGTGCAAGTATTCTTGAGGAAAAATTCCTTGAAACAGCTCCAATGTATCTGGAAACTCCAGGCCTGGTTCGAAAAAATTATCTTTATGATCGTGCGACACTCGAAGCCGGGGGGATGTTATACGTTTGAGGATAAGAAAAGCGCTGAATTATGGTTTAATGAAGAAAGGATAGCATGGATCACAGAGCGTTACTCTGCTCCAGACATTCGCTATTTCGAAACACCAGTTATAGTTAATCAGGATACTGGTCTCATAGATAATCCCGGATACTGATCCTCGCAGAGACGCAATGGATTTACACCAAGACCTCGTCGTAATCGATGGACTGATTGTTTCCAAGTTTTCTCGGTCCGTTTTTGAAGATATGCGGCGTGGCGGTGTGACTGCCGCCAACTGCACCTGCTCGGTATGGGAAGGTTTCCGGGCGACAATGGACAATATTGCGTCCTGGAAGCGGCA
>CAUZRA010000266.1:0-3111 GCA_963582035.1 Vicinamibacteria bacterium
ACCCCGTCACTCATGGAACGCTCGTTGCCGGACAAGGCCTTTTCGATAGCGCCAATCAAGGTGGACGCCGACAAGTCACTCTAATCGCACGTGAACGATGGAACCTCGCGGTTCAATCAATGGGAATTCATATCGACCCCATCCTGCGCCGTGCAAATGTCTTAGTCGCAGGAATCGATCTCGAAAACACTCGCACTCGGATCCTTCAGGTCGGCGGTTGCCGCCTTCTTATCCGTGGCGAAACGAGACCATGTGAACGCATGGACGAAGCCGTACCGGGACTGCAAAATGCACTTGATGCACACTGGGGAGGCGGCGCGTTCGCAGAAATCCTCCGGGGGGGTGAAATCACCGTGGGCGACAACGTAACTTGGGAAGACAATACTGGTTGACCCAACGGGTCACCGCAATGTGTCGCACTTCGCCGCAAACACAAAGTCACTTTCTGTCAGCCCATCAATTTTGTGAGTCCATATTGTGACCTTGACTTGTCCCCACGTGAGATAGATATCCGGATGATGGTCCTGTTCTTCAGCCATCTCACCAACCCTTACAGTAAAGTCAAGAGCCTGACGAAAATCATCTAACCGATAAACCATCTCCAGATGGTGCCCGTCAACGACCACCCAATCCCCCCCGAGCTTAGTCAGTAAACTGGACCGCTCTTCTCCGGTCAGCGGCGGCACTCCACCTCGACACGGCACGCACTTTCCCTGTGCAAGTTCACTCATTGCCCCCTCCAGTACAACAGTTGAATTGATCCCAACACGTCCAAAGACCTTGTTTCTATATAGTTGATCGAAAAACGTAAAGGAGAGCACGATGTCTGAAAAAAAACCGCAGAGCTACGAAAACCACGCAAAATTCATCCCAGTATTCCACTACATTGCATTGCCACTCTTATCGGTTAATTTCTTCGGAGCACTGTTTCGTGTCACGCAGGAAATTAGCTTTTACACCCTCAACGACGTTGGTCTCGCTATTTCCCTGATAGTCGTCGCCGTGTTCACGCGCTTGTTTGCGCTCAAGGCCCAAGACCGTGTCATTCGACTTGAAGAACAAATACGCATGCAGACATTCCTACCAGATGCGCTCAAAGCGCACGTTGGCCGTCTAACGATGGGGCAAATTGTTGCATTACGGTTCGCATCAGACGAGGAACTCGCAGATTTAACGCAGGAAGCGCTGGACCAAAACACTTCCCCAAACGCTCTCAAACAGGCAGTGAAGAATTGGCGTCCAGATTACGACCGTGTGTAGGACCGTCAGACATCTAGCGAAGGCACTGAATTCAAGATGACGACTTCTTCTCTTGTAGGCTCTGCACACCCCGTGCCCACACATCAGCCATTCGACTGGACGCGAGCCATAAACCTCCATCTACAACCAGCGTCACACCGGTCACATATGATGCGAGGTCAGAACACAAGTAAAGCGCAGCCTTCGATACATCGTCTACTTCACCCAGTCGTCCCAGTGGTGTCATCTTCTCAGCTTCTTCTTTGGCTGGTCCGACGAGTAACCGTCGAACGCCCTCCGTATCAGCTATGGGACCGGGCGCAATGCCATTAACCCGAATTCCGTGTTCACCCCATTCAACCGCCAAGCTCCTTGTCAAGGCATCGATTCCAGCCTTCGCCGCAGACACATGCAACTGCGCCACCGTTCCGACATAATGCAACGTCGCACTGATATTCAGAATTACTCCATTAGTCTTTTTCAGATGGGAAAACGCTGACCGGCACATATGAAATGTGCCCTTGAGATCAATATCAATGACGGTACCAAATCCATTCGGAGACAGGTTTTCAGCCAAACATAAAAAATTTCCAGCAGCACCATTCACGAGAATATCCAGATGACCAAACGTCTTAATCGTTTCATCGACCGTTCGATCTACCGTTACTGGATCGCGCACGTCACCAGGCACAGCTAATGCGCGAACACCAACGTCTTCGATTTCTTGACACGTCGGAAGCAAGTGTTCTTCTTTCCGACTCGTAATGGCAACATCACAGCCATGCGACGCTAGCGCTAACGCCAAACCCCGACAGATTCCTGTACCACCACCGGTAATGAGTGCTACCTTGCCTCGCAATAGATCTGATTGATAGGACATCGCATCCTCTCCGTATTCTTATTTAGTAAAGTTCATTTACACCAACCATGAACGCTACAATTCATAAAGCGTGACTGTTCTTACCAGCATCACGAACGCCTTCCCATTTTGGGTCCTATTGGCAAGTGGTCTCTCTCTCGTTAAACCATCTCTTTTTTCCTGGTTTAGTGGACCACTTATCCCAATCGGCCTGGGCATCATCATGCTCAGTATGGGTATGACGATAGGATTCGATGATTTTCGTCGCATAGCCAGAGAACGCCGAAACGTAATACCTGGCGTCGTTCTCCAATATACGCTGATGCCACTACTCGGCTGGTGCCTCGGATTACTTTTCAACCTCCCCACGCCATTCGCAATCGGTCTTATTCTTGTCGCGTGTTGCCCGGGTGGCACGGCATCAAACGTTATCGCATTCCTGGCTCGTGCGGATGTTGCACTCTCCGTCTCTATGACGACGGCCTCAACATTGTTAGCAGTTCTGATGACACCAGCACTGACCGCTATTCTCGCAGGCAACCGAATTAACGTGCCAACATTAGGATTACTTCAAGATACGGTTCAAGTTGTCATCCTACCGGTAATCGTAGGAGCTGTAATCAAATGGAAATTTCCGAAAAGCTGTAACCGTATCCTGCCAGTTGCTCCACTCGTCGCCGTTGTCACAATCGTTCTTATCGCCGCCTCGGTGATCGGCAGCAACCGAACTGCCGTACTAGATGCCGGTCCTAGACTTCTCTTGGCAATTTTGTGTCTTCATGCTGGCGGCTTTGTACTCGGTTACGCGGCTGGAAGAAAGTGGCTTAAAGGAGAGCGTGCCGCCCAGACTGTCGCTATCGAGGTCGGCATGCAAAACTCGGGCCTTGGCGTTGTCCTAGGCCAGCAGAATTTTACGAATCCACTAGTAGCCATCCCCAGTGCGATTTCAGCTGTCCTGCACTCGCTCGTCGGAAGCGTCGCCGCTGCAATTTGGCGCAAACACAACAGCTCGA
>CAUZRA010000267.1:0-3098 GCA_963582035.1 Vicinamibacteria bacterium
AGGACACGCAAGAAATGCGCCGCAAAGTAGCCTTCATACTCAGAAAAAATAGGGAGCTCACAATACGGTCTCTCGTTGCCTACATCCACCGTATGTCGAAGGTACGGGTAGGGTTGATTCAGGACTTCTAGCGTCTTTGGATCACGACGTCGTAATTCATCACGCAATGCAACAGAACTCACAATGAATGTCTCACCACCCTGCAGTGCAGGCTGAAGACACAAAAACGCAATCGCGTCACAACGGTCTGTATGAAAGCTCAAACGCTTTCTGGACATCGGCCCTCGATAACGAGGGTCCATTGTCGAAAACCCAGCATCACGCACATGAAACAACCGGTGTCCTTCAGCACTTTGCGACACGGGAGTTCCAAGCTGGAGGGATAAGAACCAGAACGCACGACCTGCCGCGTGTTCATCCCATTCTGTCGAAACAAAATCACGCAGTAATACCACACCTGTCCCACGTTCAAGAATGTCTGATAGCCGGCCTGCGAGGTCAGTTAGGTCTGGTGATGGTGGAACGAGACGTGAAATGGTCTCTGGGGCCTGCCCCGCCGTACGCTCGACAAACCGTCGCAAAGTATCTCGCTCTCGGTTTGAAAGCTGAAACGACCACCCCTTGGACGCAAACAGTTCACGGCCTCGCCAGGCCGTTCCCTGACTCGAATCCGACGGCTTCACCACAGCACTATTAGCGGCCGGCACTCACCGAGGTGTTGACGGTGATTGTCTGAAATCTGCGCGAAAACAGCCTGACCAGAAACCACCACAACTACCGCCGCCACGACACACGAACCGGAATTCATGACTCTTCGAAATCCCACATTACTGAGGTAGTGCAAAAGCAATTAAGCGCGGCACCTCACCGCCAACCGTTAATGCAATATATTGACGACCATCGAGCATATACGTCATCGGCGTGCCAATGGCCCCACTAGGAAGGTCAACGGAAGCCACGACGTCACCAGTCCCTTTGTCATACGCCACGAGATGTGGCCCGCCATCAGTGCTACCAGCAGTCAATGCATGGATCAACAGGGTCTTCGTTAACAACGGACCACTCCGACTATCATCACCACCGAGAGGCGGTAAATCCAGATCTCGCAGCAAGGGGTGATTCCGGTAGCGGTCACCATTGCCAAGGGGGGTCATCCAGAGATGTTCACCACGATTCATATCAATCGCGGTCATCCGCGAGTACGGCGGCTTCCAGAGCGGCAAGCCCTGCGGCATCACCGGACGCCGCACGGGATTCCCTGCCTCGATAAACGAGGTATTCCCTCGACTCAAAATATACTGCAGCGTGGACGGTTCTTCCGGCTCTGGATCGCGAAAACGCATAACACTGTGCACGTTCCGCGACGGGACATAGAGCACGCCTGTTTCAGGATCGACCGCAGCCCCAGACCAGTTTGCACCACCGCCGGCACTGGGCCGAAAGATAGTACCGTTCAACGATAACGGTGTATACAGCGGCCCGAGGCGAAATCCATCAACCGCCGTCACCGCCATTTCACGAATCTCTGGTGTGAAGTCGACAAGGTCATCCAGCGTCGCTCCCTGTTCATCGAACGCCGGTGGTTTCGTCGGAAACGGCTGCGTTGGGGCCAAGACCTCTCCGTTCAAATCAGTATCTACGGCAACCGCACGCTCTTCAATTGGCCAGATCGGCTCGCCGGTAATCCGATTAAACGTATAAACAAAACCTTGCTTGGTGACCTGAGCGACTGCCTTTACACGACGTCCATCAACGGTAATATCGAGGAGGTTCGGCGCAGTCGGATTATCGTAATCCCACACACCATGATGCACCATCTGGAAATGCCAAACCCGTTCACCAGTTTCCAGGTCGACACAGATTAAACTCTCCGCAAATAAATTATCTCCAAGACGGTGCCCCCCGTAATAGTCAGACGTGGGCGTACTCGTCGGCAGATAGACATACCCAAGCTCTTCATCTGCGCTGATATTCGCCCAGACATTGGCGTTACCGGAATAGCGCCATGATTCGTTCAGCCACGTGTCAACACCAAACTCATCGGCGCTCTGCGGGATATTGTGGAAATCCCATCGATGTCGTCCGGTTCGCGCATCATAGGCTCGCGCAAAACCAGGCGGCATCTCCTTCGTAATGGAAAAATCATTAATCGACGACCCGACAATAATGGTGTCGCCGATCACAAGGGGCGCAGATTGCGAAGCCAAGGGTAGGAGATTTAAATTGTCCCGCTGGCCACGGGTAGCCCGAGGAAGCCCGTCAAGAAGGTCTACGCGTCCGTTCTCGCCAAAGTCCGCGGCGGGTATCCCAGTCTCTGCATCCACAGCAATGAGATAGCCATCCCCAGTTCCCCAGACGATTCTCGCGGTACCATTATTTCCCCAGTACGACACACCCCGATGGACCCATGGAGCCGGTGCCGGCGTCCCGGAGGTATAGGTCCGTGGGTCATGCACCCAAAGTGTCTTCCCTGTCCTCGCATCAATAGCCGCCGCTTGATAAAGCGGAGTGCTGATATACAGCACCCCCTCAACCATGATCGGCGTTGCGACAATGCGTGTCGTCCGAGGACGCGTCACCCAAAGGTCAGGATCTTCCGTTTCAAGACGATCAAATACGACATCGGATGACACAAGCGACGTTCCGTGCTCGTCAGCATAAACGAGATGAGTATCTGCACTCTCCCATTGCCAGACGACATCAAGAGTGGAAAAATTGTCGGCCGTAATTTGATCTAACGGGGAATACTTCGACGCAGCACTGTCGGCAGCATACGCACGCCATTCGACGTTGCCAGTCTCACCTTGCGCTAGCAGTAGAGGAGAAACTGCGTACACAAAAAGCAAGATCAAAAAAACATTAAGGAAACGACGAGCAACTCCACCGGTAGTCATTATTTCCACTAGTGCGAAGTGGCTCCAATGCTCGCCAGCCATTGCATTATCCGCGGAGTAACGATTTCCGGCACTTGGGTGTGAGGACCATGTCCCACCTCCGGCAGCACTTCAACCGTAAGCGGACCGTCTACCCAGTGCCACATATCATTGAGGGTTTGCGGCTTAAACGGTCCACTCTCTTCGCCATATATAAGGAGCATC
>CAUZRA010000268.1:0-3093 GCA_963582035.1 Vicinamibacteria bacterium
CCCATCGTCCAGTCACTGTTTGCTCGCGAACTCGAGACCAGAGGTCAGACATCACGACTCGCCGCGGCAGCCGGTTCAGCTATGGAAGCCAAAGGTTACTCTGCTCAGGTCTCTCCCAACTTAGATAGCACCGCACTATTCCGGCTGGACTCCCAGCGAACCCCGATTCGCATCGGCGACTCGGGGTTTTTAGTTGACGGGCAATCGATATCCGTCCAAACCATGCACGCAGAACTTGAAACAAAGCCAGAAGTTTTTAGCCCTAATGTTTTATTGCGTCCGCTCACTCAAGACGTATTATTTCCGACGATTGCATACGTCGCAGGTCCGCATGAGCTTGTTTACCTAGGACAACTAAAAAAGATTTACGACTCTTTTGATGTTCCCATGCCGGTGATCTATCCCCGTGCGAGTGTCACAATCGTTGACTCAGCAACGGTTAAATTTCTCAATCGCAACAACATCGACTTCACGACACTACAACCTCAAGATGATAGTGCGCTAAATACATTACTTGCGGCGCAACTTCCGGATGAAATAGATACGGCAGTGACCGCAGTCAACCAAAGTATCTCTGAGCATCTCTCGATTATTGAGTCGGCTGTACTCCGCGTTGACCCAACGCTTGGAGGTGCTGTCAAATCCACCCACGGACGGATGGACAAAGAACTACGCAACCTCAGAGGAAAAATCATTCAAGCTGCCAAGCGTCGCGATGAAACTCTCCGTCGCCAATTTTCGCGAGCACGTTCACAAAGTTTCCCAGGTGGCACGCCACAAGAACGAAGTATCGGTTCCATTTATTTTGTCAACCGATACGGCGACGCGTTCCTCGACCGACTACTAGAACAACTTCCGCTAGAGATAGGAAGACACTGGCTCCTCACGGTATAAGTGCCGTCAGCAGATATACTGACAACTTGATCAGCAAGGACAAAAAGTTGCGCACCACGGTCACACAAATAACTCTTTTGACCACTATTGCACTGTATGGGTGCTCATCGGCCGAACGAGACGACACCCCGCCTCCAGCCGTGAAGAATACCCAAGCAGCAACGCCGAAGGACTCACCGAGTATCCCATCGGTAAAACCTGTCCCTTCAATACTTCCGCCGATAGTCGCACGAGTCAATGGTTCCACTACGGTAACTCGAGAAGAACTTGAACGGGCTGTTCGCGCCAATGAGACAAAAGCAGGCCAAGTTGTCCCGCCGCAGTTTCGTGACCAGGTGTACCGTCGCGTACTTGACCAACTGATTGACTTTCATCTTTTACTCGAAGAGTCAACAAGGCGCCAAGTCGTTGCTGCCAGCGACGAGGTAGAGTCAGAAATCGCAAGAGTTCGGAACTCCTACCCGACCGCCCAGGCGTTCGATGAACAACTAAGAAAATGGGGGACCTCGCTTGAAGCACTCCGGGAAGAGACTCGCAAAGATTTACTCGTTGCCAAAACCATAGAAATGGAACTGGAGCCCGCATTAAATCTAAAGGACGAGACAGTACAAGCGTTCTATGACCAACATTCTGGCCAATTCACCACTGGTGAATCAATACACGCGAGCCATATCTTGATCGGCACCTCGCCAACCGCCAGTCCAACCGAACGCGGACAATCGTTAGAAACCGCAAGAGAATTACGAGAAAAGGTAACAGCTAGAACTGCTGATTTCGGCGAACTGGCCCGCGAATACTCCACTGACGAAGAAACAGCCAGTACTGGTGGTGACCTCGGAGCGATCGAACGCGGACAGACAGTAGAACCATTCGATACCGCACTTTTCGCCCTCAAGACCGGAGAAATTAGTCCTGTGGTCGAGTCACCATTCGGCTTTCATATTATTAAGGCTGGCCAACGTCAAGAAGGAGAAATTACTCCGTTTCAACAGGTGAGTGACCAAATCCGAAGCATGTTGTTACAGCAAGAACGTCAATTATTGATGAGCACGTTTCTAGCAGATTTGCGTAAAGCTGGGAACGTAGAGATACTCATCTAGAAGTATTAGGGCAGCGATATGAATGAAGAAGTGTTTAGGGCAGTGCACGATGTGCTTGAACGTGGCGAGTCTGCTGCTCTTGTAACGATCATTTCGACACAAGGCTCAACACCCCAGCGTATCGGCGCCAAAATGCTCGTCTATGCAGACGGACGAACTGTCGGAACTATCGGAGGAGGGTGCTATGAGAATGATGCATTCTGGAAAGCTCGTCGGGCACTCGATACCCGTAAACCGCTCGTTGCGAAATATGAACTAACCGATGACATTGCCGAGGAATCTGGACTCATTTGCGGAGGTCAGATGGATGTGTACATAGAACCACTCGAATCTTCACCGCATCTTTACCTAGTTGGTGCGGGTCACGTGTCCTACCACTTGGGACGCCTTGCCTCGACTGTTGGATTCCGCGTCCATGTAATTGACGACCGGGACAAGTTTTCCAATACAGACCGGTTTCCCGATGCAATGGAGGTCGTGGTCGACAACATCCCAGAATGGCTCGAAAAAGCCAGCCTCTCACCTCATGCCTATGCCGTGATCCTCACACGAGGACACACACATGATCTTGATGCATTACGTGCACTAGCAACTCAAGACCTTAGGTACCTTGGTTTAATCGGAAGCAAAGCCAAGGTGACTCGTTTACACGAGGTATTGCGTGAGGAAGGCATAACGATAGAACATCCGGACCGACTTCACGCGCCTGTCGGCTTAGATATCGGCGCGATCAGCCCAGAAGAAATCGCGGTTAGTATCCTTGCCGAGTTAATTGCAGTGAAATATGGAAAGCTGGAAGGCGCGATGGATTCTGGAGTAAAAGCGCTTCGATGGATCCCACCTGTCAAACGAACGACGCCTGTCGCTGCCGACAGCTAGAATAGCAGTTGATTCATGGCAACTGGTGAAGCGTTTACACAGAACGGCAGCTACGCGCTTTCGGAACGATCGAGTCGCATCCTAGGAGCGTTGATTCGACAATATATAGATCGCGGCGAACCAGTTTCATCTTTGTGGCTAGCGCAGCAGGGTGGAGTTGGACTCTCTTCAGCCACTGTTCGAAGCATAATGGTTGAACTAGAACAAGGTGGCTTCATTT
>CAUZRA010000269.1:0-3046 GCA_963582035.1 Vicinamibacteria bacterium
TGTAAAACGACGTGCCGTTTTCGGGTTGTGACGCAACGCGAATCTGACCGCCATGGTCTTGGATAAGTGCATGTGCCACGGTGAGTCCGAGCCCCGTGCCTTTTTCGACTGATTTAGTTGTAAAAAATGGATTAAATATTTTTGATTGGACATCGTCAGGAACGCCTGGACCATCGTCGTTCACCTCAATGACGACGATATCCTTTTCAGCGTCGTGCCATGAACGGATGATAAGAGTTCCTCGGCCATTAGTTGAAAGCATGGACTGTTCTGCATTGATGATCAGGTTAAGGAGTACTTGTTTGAGGTGGTGAGGATCGGCAAATACTTGAGGTAGGCCTGTAGCTAACCCTTCGATCGTAGAGATATTCGAGACCCGTTGGTCATAGCTTCGAAGAGATAGGGTTTCTTTGACGATCTGGTTTACGTGTACTAGTGAACGAGTAGTGTTGCGTTTCCGAGAAAATGTCAACAAATTACGTACAATTTTCGCAGCCCTTTCGGACTCACTTAAGATCGTGGTTAGGCCTCGTTTTGTCGCTGGGTCGATAGCACGGCCTGCGAGACGTTCTGCCCATGTCAGTATCGTTGCCAAAGGATTGTTCAATTCGTGGGCGACACCTGAGATCGTCTGCCCGAGTGCCGCTAGCTTTTCGGCTTGCAGTAACTGGTGGTGAACATCGCGTCCCTGATCCTCAAGCTTCCGCCGTTCACTAACGTCTCGTATCAAAGCATTGACGTATTGTTTGTTGTCGTTTTTAGCGCTGTCTAGCTGTGCTGTTACTTCTATCCAGATTAGGGTGTTATCTGTGCGTCGCAGTCGAAGGAGGTAATCGACAATGGAGCCATCACGCATTAATTGGTCGATGAAGGCTCGACGTGCCTTTGCATCAACGAAATGCATTTCATCGAAAGGTTGAATCGTTGAATCAGGAATGTTCGGTTCGTATCCGAACATTAGTTTGAGATATGGGTTCGCTACGAGAGTCTTCAGAAGGCCTTTGGGTGCGAGGGTTCCCACGAAGACGCCCTCTTGAACTGACTGAAAAAGCTTAAAGAGTGCGTCGCGGATTTCAAAGTCGTGGGAAGAAAGCGCGCGGGGTGTTGCGCTTCTGGACACGACCAATTATATCAGTCGACTCCTGAACATTTCCCTCGGCGTCGTCGAACTAGTTTGCAGGTGGTGACGGAGTTGGTGTCTGCCGTGGATAGGCAGCATATTTTGCTTCGACGGCAGTCCGAATATCGTCAGTAGATGCTCCCGAGGCACTAAGCTGCATTGCGTCACGGGCAACATCAATACAGATAGTACAGGCCATACCGTGAGTGTCCCACTCACGCACTGACCCATCTTCGTTACGAGAAGCAACAAAACAATCGGCGTTTCGTGTGTGTCCAGCAGTTTCACAACCACAGAAGCAGGGCACGTACTCGAGTATGTCTGGGCGCTGGGCAGCAAAAATATATGCATCGCGGACGACTTCCGGTGCACGCGGAACCATGTTTGAGACAGGAGGCAATGGTGGCATCTGGACATCAGCAGATGGAACCGGAGTTCGATTTTCTGGGGTCGGTGGAGGAGCCGGTCGTTCGGGTAGTTCGGGCTCTTCTACTGAGGCCCCTTGGTTTGCCGCAAGTGCGCTGTCTGTGTTTTCTGAACTATTCCCACTGGACGATGGGGAAAGCATGACGAAGGAGGTGATGCCGATTACGGCCAGAACTCCGCCAATCAAAATCCATGGCGGACGACCAGTATTACTCACAGGCTGCGACTCGAACTGCTGTGAGTTCCGACTTTTCTTTTTACTTGCCAAGACTGAATTTTATACCAACTGTTGTGTTTGGGTGTCGTTTAGCTTCTGAGTTTGAGATTGATTATGCCGAAGGAGGTATTTGCTTACTGCTCACTTCTGTCTTTTGGACCCAGTGCGAATGTCATTGTTCCCTCCATAACGACATCGTTTCCTACCCGCGCGAAACCACTTAGCCGGCCCATTCGGCTACGAAGCCGAACGACTGTCGCTTCAATGACTACCACATCACCCGGGTGAACTGGGCGCATATACCGAACACGTTCGATCCCTGTAAAAAAAGGAAGTTTCTCTCGATTTTCAGGCTTTGCCAGAATAAGGATGGCCCCCACTTGAGCCACCGCTTCTGTAAGAATTGTGGGTGGCAGCACAGGGGCTTCGCCTTGACTATGGGCGAGATAGCGCTCATTGAGCGAGACGTTCTTGATACCAACTATGCGTTTATCAGGCTCAAATTCGATAATCCGGTCTACGAGTAGGAAGGGATAACGGTGAGGTAGGATTCGCTCGATGTCCGCATTGTCGAACGGTAGGGATAGACCAGTCTGAATCACAACTGTAAGTATATAAGCCCTTTGTTCTTACGCTCAGGGTAGAAAGAAGACAGTTATTGAGATCCAGCGTCAGAAATGAGAAACGAAAGTGAGATCGAGTTGTTTTTCCCGCGCGCTAGGCTTGTGCCGCTTCGACTGAAGTCGCGGTGGTGGCCGTATCCGGAACTACAAGAGTGGACAATTGTGCGGTAAGAATGGCTGCGGTTGCTTGAACGTCTTCGTTTAGTTCCCAACCGCCTTGGAGTTCCATTGATAAAACTCCGATACAACCCGACATTGAAACGATAGGTGCTGCGATAGCCCCGAGCGAAGAAGAGTCTGCTGGGACAATGTGTATCTGTGCGTCACGAAAAGAGAGAGCGGTAACGTTGTCGTCATCACACGAGACGGATCCGAATCGGGCGAGCGTCGTTTCACTGTAGCCATGACCGACGGCTGGTCGCAGAGAATTTTTGCTCGCGTCTAGGATCCAGACGATGATCCCGCTGGCGTTAAAAATCTGAGCGGCACGAGCGAGGATTACGTTGAGCTGAGAGGTGTTCGAGAGCTGACCAAGATCTGTGCAAAGCTTGGCAGCTAACTGTAGGTCAAGAGTGGGTGAAATACCTGCAGTAATTACTGTTTCGTCGGTCGGTGTAGCGATGATTGTCAAAGGTCCGTCAGAAGGGACGTGAACATCCT
>CAUZRA010000270.1:0-3045 GCA_963582035.1 Vicinamibacteria bacterium
CCAAGGGACGTATTTCTGGGTCATCGTACGGTCCTGGTGCATCGAGACCGTTTTCAACGAGCCACCAGGCAGTCCCGCTATTTGGGCGTCTGAATACTGCTTGCTGAGCTAGGCGCTCACGCGATTCTGGTGTCATTTCAGGGCGACGTCCATTGGCGGGTTCCGTAATGATTGAAGTTCGCCATTGGCCGTCAATTTGAAAGGCAGAGTTTCCACGGTCCATCCAGAAGGTGTTATACCCTCCGACCGCTCCGGCTGCACCGATTGAACCATCTCCACCAACTGGAGGCGCGGCACTTGGTGGTGCGCTTTCGATGTTTCGTTCTTCCGGAATACCGAATATCGCCGCAAGTGCACTAGTTTCACCTTGTGCGATCGTCGCAGCTTCTTCTTCACTAAGGGTCAATCGATTCCCAAAGATCTCTGGACGCTCAAGTGGAGTCAGAGTGGCAGTGTCGTACGTACCAGAGAGGTCTGGATGGCCGCTGGCTGTGCGCGGAATGTTTTGGGAAGACAACGGAATCGACGAACCGAAGGCCAAAAGAAAAATGGCGATTTGGTGACGCACAATACCCTCGTTTTCTATCGCGGTAACGGGTCGCGACGAAATCCTCCAAAAAGTAATTCCTCGACGAATTCAACGCACTTGAAGTCCATTAAACGAGCCCCATCTTCGATGCGTCGGTAGAGAGGCATGCTGATCGTCCACGGCTCGACAAAGACATTCGGATCTTCCATCGTGGCCTCGTACTGTATGTGGTTTGGGCCAATCATGGTGTAGCGCTCAGTCACGACTAACTGATGTGTGTGGTGACTTCCGGCTCTGTCAAACCACGTCTGATCATTTTGTCCTGTGACCTCGACGACCAGCGTGTCGTTTTCCCAGCGCCCTACAGACTGACCCATCCATGAATCTGTCTCAGCGGGACCCACGTCTCGCATATAGATTTCTCGAACGGCTCCTGCAAATTCGTAGGCAATAAAGACACTACTGTCGTTCTGGAAAATTTGAAACGGGAAGGGCAGATAGGTTGCACGTGGCACGCCGGGCATGTAGCACTTGATCTCAGGATCGCGGTCGACCCACTGAGAGTGATTCTCTTCTTTGAGTTCTCGTGCTTCGGCCGTGTATGGGATCCGCCCGCCATTTGTGATTACACCCATGCCGCCCGGTACTGCACCGACGGCCCCAAGTGCGAGAACTGGAACGTCTGGAAGCATGCTGTGAGGTCCTTCTCGCAGTTGCATCGCTGGTCTAGCGATATGTGGCTCAACGTCGTAATTTGCCGCGTTCAGTGCTTGCCAAATGCCATTGAGGTCTGGAGTACCGGTAGAGAGTCTGGGTGGTTCGTAGTCGCCGGCTTGCCCCATGCTCGATGGGATACCGACGACTAGACTAAAGAGGAATATAGCGGCAGTAATAAATGGTTTTTTCATTAGATCGAGAGCCCCGTACTTATCGGCGCATAAATCGTTGAACTCGTTTTCCTTCCAGGGTTTCCCCGACATAGATATTGCCATTTGAGTCGACCGCAAGACTATGTGCTGCTGTGAAACCGCCCGCTTGATGTCCGCCAAAACCAATCGTGTCTACGATTGAAAGATCGTCGCGGGAGATAACCCAAATCTTCGCATTCATGCCATCGATGTTATAGAGGTATTGCTGGTCGGCATCAGGAGAGAAATCCACGTCAAATGCTGCCCCGAAGCCCAGGGTTCTGGGTGCCATCACGAGTTCATTGACGAAGGTTCCATCGGTCTGAAAGACCTGAATACGATTATTCACTCGATCACACACGTACAGTAGACCGTCGTTCGAACGTGTTGCGCAGTGAACTGGACGTCCGAATTGTTGTGACAGTTCGGCGTCTGGGTCGTAAGTGTAGGCGTCGTCAGTGGGAGCGTTGCCATAGGCACCCCAATGGCGCTTGTACTCACCCGTATCTGCATCAAAAATTGCGACACGACGGTTTCCATAGCCATCCGCGATGATTACTTCATTCGTTTCAGGGTCAACGTCGATCTCGGCCGGTTGGCCGAAGTTGGCCGTGTCGTTGCTACCTTGACCTTGACCGTGCACCCCGATCTGCATCAGAAAGTCACCGCTTTTCGTGAATTTCAAAATGTGCGCATCTTCGCCACCACTGCCTCCAAGCCAGACATTGTCTAGGTGGTCAATAAAGATACCGTGCTCTGAATCAGGCCATTCAAAACCATCCCCTTGACCACCCCAAGCTTGAACAACGTCACCTTCTTGATTGAATTCGATAACAGGCGGGGCCGGACGGCAACATTCTTCTGCGAGCGGAGGGTTAGCGTCTAACGCGGCCTCTTGTGCATTAAGAGATAAGGGGCGATGTACGACCCAGATATGGTCATTCGAATCGACGTCAACGCCGACTACGTTGCCGAGTGTCCAGTTGTTGGGAAGAGGCTTAGGCCAAGTTGGATCGAATTCGAAGTCAGTGCCATCGCCAACGGGACCTGAAGGCATCGTCATGGCTTCGGAACTCTCGTCATCAGTGGGGGGGGGCTCCGCACCGCCACAGGCGACGGCTACTAAGATTACGAGAAACGCACTGTTCAGTCCGAGGTATTGAACGGGTCGCATGATCACTCCTCCGTACGGCGAGTTATGAGAGAACGAAACCTGCTACTGACTGCAGACTTGCATAGCCTATTAGAAATACGCCCAATTTGTTACTACTGTTCATCAAGGTACCTGCGAGATGCGGTAGCGTCCATCAATGGAACAACCTTGTCGGGGTCGACCCGAACCATCATGTAGGTGATGTGATCTGGGATTTCTGTAAATTCATGTCCTGTTCCGGCTGGAATGACAAACACGTCTCCTTCTTTAAGGTGATGTGTCACTCCATCTCGAACATTCTCGGCATTATTTCCGGGGCCGTTAAGGAACTGGACGGCTCGGTTGTCTGGTGGACGCCTAACTTTATTGACAAGGTCGGCACCAGTCAGGATGGTTCCACCGCCACTCGTAACCACGTAGACCTCGGTGACGAGGTCATGTTCGGCAACTCGTCC
>CAUZRA010000271.1:0-3036 GCA_963582035.1 Vicinamibacteria bacterium
CAGAACCCCGATCGATGCCTCGTTCTTATACCGTCGATGAACTCCGAGCGGCTTTCAATGTCGCTGTTGAAGAAGCAGCTTCTGCTGAAGCCCTTAAAAGTCTGCGCGACCAATACCTGGGTCGAAAGCGTGGTGCCGTCCAGGCACTACTTAAATCGGTGGCTAATGCACCGGTCAACGAACGCCGCATCCTCGGAAAAGATGCCAATCAGCTTAAACAAGAAATTGAACAGGCACTCGATGCACGTCGTAAATCTCTACAGAAAGTACCTGACCCCGCTGGGGCCATCGATGTCACACTCGCTGGCCGCCCCGTCAGACTGGGTCATCGTCACCCACTAACGATAATTCGCGAAGAGATAGAACAGATTTTCGTAGGGCTCGGTTTCGAAATTCTTCACGGTCCAGAAGTAGAGGACGACTACCACAATTTTGAGGCCCTCAATATGCCCCCGGAGCATCCTGCTCGTGACATGCAAGATACTCTCTACCTCGAGCAACCACTCCAAACGAGCGATGGACCAGTTGGAACCCTACTGCGCACCCATACGTCAGGGATGCAAGTCCGTTATATGGAAACGCATGAGCCACCTGTTCGGATCATCGCACCTGGGTTAGTCTATCGACGCGACACCCCAGATCAAACGCACTCACCAATGTTCCAGCAAATCGAAGGCCTCTTGGTGGGTGACAACGTAACTATCGCAGACTTGAAGGGCACACTCGAATATTTCCTTCGACAGTTATTTGAACCCAACACTCAAGTCATGTTCCGGCCAAGTTTTTTCCCGTACACAGAACCAAGTGCAGAGGTATTCATTAGTTGCGTGTTCTGCAGCGGAGATGGTTGCTCCGTCTGCAAAAAAACTGGCTGGCTCGAAATTCTCGGTAGCGGCATGGTACACCCGGCGGTATTTGAGGCCGTAGGTTACGACCCTGAGCGATACACAGGATGGGCATTCGGTATCGGGATCGACCGTATCGCAATTCTAAAGTATCGCGTCGAAGATATTCGAGCTTTTTACGATAACGATCTACGCTTACTGGAGCAGTTTTCCCATTGAAAATTCTTGTTTCATGGCTACGTGACTTCGTGCCGATCGCGGTAAGTGTCAAAGAACTTGCCGACGCGCTCACGATGCGAGGATTTGAAGTGTCCGCCACCGATCCTGCGCCTGTAATACCGGAGCGTCCAGCAAATTCAGACGATGCTGTACTCGACCTGGAGATAACAACAAACCGACCTGATTGCTTAAGCGTCGTCGGCATCGCACGCGAAGTCGCAACACTCTTTGGTGCCGAATTGAATTCGCCCACGCTCTCAGCGTCTCCATCTGGTAATGACTCACTCACCGTTACTGTCGAAGATCAAGCGCAAGAACTCTGCGCAAGATATACAGCCTCGACTAGTGACGTCCGTGTCGGTCCGTCACCTTCTTGGCTATCAGCTCGTCTAATGGCTGCCGATGTTCGGCCTGTAAATAATGTCGTTGACGTAACGAACTACGTATTACTAGAACTCGGCCATCCAATGCATGCCTTTGACCGTCACGAACTCAAAGGGGATGAGATACAGATTAGACGAGCACTCCCAGGCGAAAACATTCGAACTCTCGACGGTGAAGACCGTGTCCTAACTGACCATATGCTTGTAATTGCAGATCGAGTTAGCCCGCAAGCAATTGCTGGCGTAATGGGTGGTGCAGCTTCGGAGGTAACGTCTTCGACCAAGCGCGTCACTCTCGAAAGCGCTTACTTCACACCACATTCAATCCGCCGGACAAGTAAACAACTTGGGTTGTCAACTGAGGCCTCATATCGATTTGAACGAGGTGCGGATATTGAAGCTCCATTGCGAGCAATGCTACGCGCTCAGAACTTATTAGTTGAGATCGGAGCCTGCGCAACTTGGAGTACGATTGTCGACCATTATCCCGTCAAGCACATATCACCGACCGTGCCACTCAGGCACGCCCGAATAAAACGGATACTCGGCATAGACGTCGCTCCAACATTCGTAAGCCAAACGCTGGAACGACTGGGCTTTGACGTCACGACTGCGAACCAATCAGGCACACATCAAGAATGGATTGTTACCGTCCCGACTCATCGCGTTGACGTCCATCGCGAGATCGACCTCATTGAAGAGATCGCGCGGCACCACGGGTACGACCGGCTCCCTTCTACCTTTCCAGTGATGGTTAGCCCCCCAAACCCAACGTCAAAATACATCGAACAACAACGAACCGTGCGTCATACATTAACGGCTAGTGGCTGCTCTGAGGCAATCACTTACGGCTTCATTGAAGAAAGCGCCGGGAAAACATTCTTGCCAGAAAACGAAAACCCCGTGCGTGTCGCAAACCCGTTGTCTGAAAAATACGACGTCTTGAGACCGTCGCTCCTTCCAGGACTTGTTGATTCTCTGGTCTACAACCGTCGTCGTGAACATCGCAACATCCGTCTGTTCGAAATTGGCCACAGGTTCACCATCAGCGATGGAGAGAGTGCGGGCGTTGCGGTGGTGCTTACCGGCAATTCATCACTCGAACACTGGAGTAACAACGAACGTAAAACCGACTTGTATGATCTGATTGGCATCGTTGACACTCTTTGTGATGCGCTCGGGATAGTAGTTGCCTACTCAGCGGATACACGGTCTGCATTCGTGCCCGGAGAGACATCCGGCATTACTGCCACAAGCCAAACTGAACCGGACAAGTCGGTCACACTCGGTCACCTTGGACAATTAGCACCAGCCTTCTGCCGCAAACGAGGTCTTCCTGCCGCAGGGGATAATATCTATGCAGCTGAGTTGGACCTTGGTGCAGCTGCTCGAGTAGCGATTGACCGGCGGCGGATGATTGCCCGTCCACTGCCGCGACATCCCTCTGCACACCGTGATATCTCGATTATCGTCGACGCAGCCTTGCCCGCTGCCACCGTCCGTGGCACGATCCGCCAAACTGCACCAGACACCTTGTTGAGTATTCGAGAATTCGACCGGTACGAGGGAGAGGGAGTTTCTGCTGGTTC
>CAUZRA010000272.1:0-3032 GCA_963582035.1 Vicinamibacteria bacterium
CAGTCACGATAACGGTCAGGCCAACAATCGTCAGAATCCAGTGATACAGCTGATTACCAAGTGGATACTTAGCCGGTTGAGGAACAGTGGCAATTTGTCCTGTTTCCCGCAACATTAAAGCTTTGAACTCAGGGATATCCTTCGGGCCGGCCCAAATTGACCAGAAATCGAGCCAGACGGTGGTGTGAACAATATGCCACGCAATTGTCGCGGTAAAGATAACCCCGGCCCAGTTGTGCCACGGAACCCAATCAAACTCAAGACCGATAATCGGAAAGAAAGCGGTCACGAGAAGCACAAACATCGTCACCGACATTAGCCAGTGAAACAACCGCGCCATGAACGAATGCCGCAAGATGCGTTCGGGTACATCTCCGTGTTGCGATTCAAGTTTGTTGGTTTCGTGGTCTGTCCGCTTACGACCAGACGACAGTACCGTATACGCTGCGTGTGCCAATACAAACATCACAGCACAGAAAATAGAGACCCATAACGGGTCCCAGTTCAAATGCTGCAAAATCGGGCGCTGCCAGGGGTCGTGCCCCCACACAACAAAGTCCATACCGTATCTTCTCGTTACCTAGGTCTTAATAATCATCGTCGCAGCGATAGGTTCGTCGGACGACGCCATGTCTAGCTCGAGCTTCTGAAACTCACGAAACGCGATCCATTGATCCTCGGTCCATCGCTTACGATGATGTCGTGGTTGGATCGCCAACTCGGTCCCATCTGCCCCTGTATAAACCGGTAACTCTTTTCGCGAGGCTCTGTGTCCCACCACCCGTGCCGCAAGGGGCACAGCCTGGGTCACTTCGTGTGTTGGCAACGAGACAGAGATATATTCGACCTCGACACCGTTCCGATCGCGATAAATGCCACCCACTATCTACCTATTATGGACTGACTAAAATAATTGCTGGCATAAACCATGCTACCCGGATTATCGTTGTGCGCTGTGAAGGAGCCACTATGAAACGGAACACCTTGATAAATGGGCGTTTTCTGGGCGTGCCTACCTTGGTATTGGCATGTCTTGCTGCCGTAACACTGACAGTGCCAGTGACGGCACAAGACCAGGTCGACCGCGGAACACCGTATGGGGAATGGCGATATCAGAGCGCTGACGCTTGGGGTACTCGCTACTCACCACTAGACCAAATCGACGAAAACAATTTTGGGGACCTCGAAGTAGCGTGGGTCTGGCGCGGAGACAACTTCAGCCCACATCCCTACTACCTGTCCCGCTCAACACCAAGCTATATCGACGGCATTGTCTACACAGTCGCTGGCTATCGCCGGACCGTTGCGGCCATCGATCCACAAACCGGGGAAACTTTGTGGACGTATCGTGAGCCAACGACCCGGCGATGGGCAGAATCGATGCGAGCCAGTTACGGAAAAGGTGTTGGCTATGCGGAAATCGATGGTCGCGGTGTCATCTACGTTATTACCCCAGCATTTTTCCTCCATGCCCTCGACGCCAAAACTGGCGAACACCTTGAAGGCTTCGGCAAACCAGTCCCCATTGAAGGATTTCCAAGCACTGGCGTTGTAGACCTCCTTGCCGACCTCGGGCACGAATACGACGTATATGAAGGTATTCCAATGTCAACGGGATACATCACCAGTTCATCGCCCCCTATCGTCGTAAATGGAACGGTCGTGGTCGGGAACTCACACGAACAAGGCTACAGTCAGAGCCGGGTTGAAAACGTGCCGGGCGACGTCTTGGGGTACGACGCACGGACCGGTGAACACAAATGGAAATTCAATGTCATCCCGCAGACGGAAAGTGAGTTTGGATTCGACACGTGGGAAAACGACGCGTGGGATTGGACGGGCGACGTCTCATCATGGGCACCTCTCTCCGCAGACCTTGAACGAGGCCTCGTCTATATTCCAACCAATGCCCCCACTATCGACTACTACGGAGGGTTTCGGCCTGGAGACAACCTGTTCGGAACAAGTTTGATCGCGATTGACGTTGATACGGGGCAACGTGTCTGGCACTTCCAGACCGTCCACCATCCCATTTGGAACTACGACCTGCCAAACGTACCCATTGTGGTTGATGTCAACGTTGACGGTACCGATGTTCCGATGGTGATTCAGACGACCAAGCAGGGCATGACGTTTGCCTTCAACCGGGAAACGGGTGAACCCGTTTGGCCAATTGAAGAACGCCCCGTACCCGCATCGATTGTGCCTGGTGAGCAGTTATCAGAAACGCAACCTTTTCCGACAAACCCCGCCCCATTGAACCCACTGGGCCTGACTGAAGACTACATCATCGATTTCACACCTGAACTGAAGCAGGAAGCCTTGGAAATCATGAGTCAGTTTCGGATTGGCGGACCTTATATCCCACCACTCCCAAACAATCACACTGAGTCAGTTAAAGGTTGGGTTGCGTGTGGCGCTGGAGGGCTTAACATCACTCATCCGGCAACGCTTGATCCAGAGACCGGCTACTTGTATCAGGCAAACGGTCAAGGATGTTCAGGTCGAACAGTACGACCTGGAGCAGATGCTGACGCTGAAATCCACAGTTGCACGTCAGACTCTGGTGACTGCACCACTACCGGTACCACGATCTCAGACTGGGTACAGGGTGGCGGTATTGGCTGGAGTGGGCCGCAAGGGCTTCCGATTTATAAGCCACCCTATAGCAAGATTACAGCGATCGATATGAACACGGGCGAACATGTCTTTGCGGTGCCTGTTGGAGAAGCGTCCGACCAGATGAAGCGACACCCAGCTCTTCAAGGCGTTGACCTCAGCGGCACTGGAACTCCTCGCGGCAGAGCAATCCTGATGACGACTAAGAGCCTGTTACTCGCAACAGAAGGCATGCAAGGACCGCCTGTCCTGAATGCGCATAACAAGCGAACTGGTGAAAAAGTCGGAAGCGTGGAACTACCAGCCACCGGCCAGTACGGAATGATGACCTACCAGCATGAAGACCGGCAGTTCATTATTGTTCAGATCGGGCAGGGCGGCTCATTCCCTGGATCACTTGTTGCGCTGGCATT
>CAUZRA010000273.1:0-3025 GCA_963582035.1 Vicinamibacteria bacterium
GTGATCCCTCAAGCAAGGCGTAATGGTCTCGCGCGAGTACTGGCTCAAGAAATTGAATGGATCGCGAAGCAAATGTCCTTAACAATGCTCACCGCGCGGATGACCCTTGAGCAAGAAGCGGCACAGAGAGTGTTCCGGCAGTTGGGCTTTCAACGCGAAGCGGTTCTCTGGGATTACGTGATGACCGCAGATGGGCAGACACGCAACTTACTGGTCGCGACGAAGCGACTATGAACCTTCGGAGGAAATTGTGGCTAACGACAACGCAAATACTGGAACATCCAACGTCCCAAGCGACAGCGCAATCCATAACCCACCAGCGAGCTTTTCCGACAACGCACACGTCAAATCACTGGATGAATATCACGCGATCTACGAACGTTCGATGAAAGACCCCGAACAATTCTGGGCCGAACAGGCGGAGCAACGAATCACATGGTTCAAAAAATGGCACACCGTCAAACAATGTGATTACTCGAAAGCGCAGATAGCCTGGTACCTCGGCGGCAAGTTAAATGCTTCCTACAACTGCGTCGACCGACATGTTGAGGCCGGCCGTGGTGACAGTACAGCGCTTATCTGGGAAGGTAACGACCCGTCTGAGACTAAAAGCTATACCTATGCGGAACTGCACGTCGAAGTTCAAAAGGCTGCGAATGCACTGAAGAATTTAGGGGTTGAAAAGGGTGATCGCGTTTGTATTTACATGCAAATGATTCCAGAACTTGCAATCGCCATGCTCGCATGCACTCGGATCGGCGCAGTTCATTCGATCGTTTTTGGAGCGTTTACCGCGGATAGCCTTGTCACACGAATTAATGACTCTCAATGTAAGGCAATCATTACGCAGGACACAGGTGTGCGTGGCTCTAAGCAAGATGTAGCAATGAAAGCGAATGCTGACAAGGCGGTTAGAAGTACTCCGAGTATCGAAAATATTCTTGTTGTGCAGCGCACAGGTGCACCGGTTGACATGACCAGTGGCAGAGACGTGTGGTGGCACGAAGCACTTGCGGCAGCTGACGCGACCTGCGAACCAGAAGCAATGGATGCTGAAGACCCCTTATTTATTCTGTACACCTCGGGGTCGACCGGAAAACCCAAAGGCGTGTTGCATACCACTGGCGGGTACCTCACCTACGTCGCAACCACATTTAACTATGTCTTCGATTATCGACCGGGTGATATCTACTGGTGCACAGCTGACATCGGCTGGGTCACCGGTCACAGCTACATCACGTATGGTCCGCTGGCGAATGGGGCGACCACAATGATGTATGAAGGTGTACCTAATTACCCTGATTGGGGTCGATTTTGGGAAATCTGCGAGAAACATAAAGTCAACATTTTTTATACCGCGCCGACAGCTTTGCGTGCCCTGATGAAGGAAGGCGACGACTGGCCGAAAAAATATGACTTGAGTAGCTTGCGATTACTGGGAAGTGTCGGTGAGCCGATCAAATCACCAGAATGGAACTGGTATCACGATGAGATCGGACAAGGACGATGCCCAATCGTCGATACTTGGTGGCAAACCGAAACCGGCGGCATTCTTATCTCTCCACTACCAGGCGCCACACCGACAAAACCCGGGTCCGCAACATTCCCACTGTTCGGCATTAAGCCGGCGTTAGTCGATGACGATGGCAATATCCTCGAAGGAAATGACAAACGCGGGATTTTAACCATCCTGGATTCGTGGCCGGGGCAAATGCGCGGTATTTACGGTGACCCGCAGCGTTTTTTTGATACATATTTCGCCCGGTTTCCAGGTAAATACTTTCCCGGCGATGGGTGTTTACGAGACAAAGACGGCTATTACTGGATTACTGGACGAGTAGACGACGTAATTATCGTGTCTGGACACAATCTAGGCACCGCTGAGATTGAGGGAGCTATTGGCAGGCATCCGGCTGTCGCAGAGGCCGCGGTCGTTGGATATTCGCATGAGATCAAGGGTAATGCGATCTACGCCTACGTCACTCTCAAAACCGGACAGACTCCGACGGACGAGATGAAAAGCGAGATTGTTCAAGCGGTCCGATCGGACATCGGTCCACATGCCTCGCCAGAAAAGATCCAATTTACCGAGGGCGTCCCGAAAACACGGTCCGGAAAAATCATGCGCCGCATCTTGCGTAAAATTGCAGAAGGAGACGTTCACGATCTGGGCGACACATCAACGCTTGCGGATCCAGGTGTTGTGGATTCGCTTGTCAGTGGGCGCGTTTAAGACAGAAGGGCTTACGCGACGAACATTCTTTCTTGTCAGCGGTTGCGCTGTACCAATGGAACGATCTAGAGTCCTGTCTCGCACCTGTTCGGATTCCAGGTGGCTCAACTCAGAAACAAAGTTCGCACCAAATTAGCCTAGTTTGGTTACTCAGGAGGACAAATGGAAAGCAAAGCATCAGCCGTCTGGAAGGGCGGCCTCAAAGACGGAAGTGGCACAATCTCAAACGAAAGTGGCGTATTGACTGACACCGCTTATACCTTCGCGGGAAGATTTGAAAACGCCGGAGGAACAAATCCAGAAGAACTCATCGCCTCGGCACATGCCGGCTGTTTCTCCATGGCGCTGTCTGCCGAGCTCGGCAAAGCTGACTTGACACCAGAACATGTCAGTACAACAGCGACCACCACATTAGAAGATGGCACGGTCACCAAGATTCACCTTGAAGTCACAGCCAAAGTGCCTGGTGCTGATCAGGCCGCATTCGATACCGCCGCAAATAATGCGAAGACCGGGTGCCCCATCTCGAAATTAATGAGTGCCGAAATCTCAATGAACGCAGTCCTCGAATCGTAGACTGATGCGCAACCATCACCGCCGCCGTTTCTTTTCTCGCCCCTCGGCGTGGTACGGAACGGTGGCGGCGCTCTGTGGCCTTGTCATACCTGCTGCGAGTGCCATCGGCCAACCCGCAGATACGCCCCCTTTTTACACGTGCAGAGAACAGAGTGAAACCACATCGACAGTCGCCGGTATCGAGCTGTGTACCGCAGAACCAACCGACGCATTGAC
>CAUZRA010000274.1:0-3015 GCA_963582035.1 Vicinamibacteria bacterium
AGACGAACCCGAGTCGATGTGGCGGCTTCGCGCTCGTACGCGCGAGTGCCGTCATAGGTGGCACCATTGCCTCCAGTAGTGGCAAAGCAACGGTGGCCCCGATACCGCGTAACACCGTCCGGCGCGAAAGAAAGGTCTTCGTAATAATCATGCAGACTTCACAGATGACTCTAGTTAGTCACATTATTCTGGTAACGCAAAAACGAACAACCCGTTCCCTCCAAGTGGTCGTTGTTTTTCAGGAATAAGTTGCGATGGTATCGAACCCGCCCAACTCGCTCCTCCTGCGCCGGTTGGCACCGCGACATACTGTCGACCATCCACGGCGTACGTCGTGATAAATCCCTGCACGGACTGAGGCAACCGCGTTTCCCAAACGGTCTCCCCGGTCTCAGCATCAAAGGCAAATATTGGGCGGTCCCAACTACCGGCAAATGCTAATCCTCCAGCCGTGGTCAGCGCAGCACTACTAATAGGCATTTGAAACCGACGTCGCCACCGTACTTCACCGGTGCGCATGTCCATTGCCAGAAACTCGCCAAGCTCTCCTTCACTCTGCGGATGAAAATGGTTCGTTCGTCGAACCGGACCTGTTCCACCACCACCTTCCACGCGGTCAACAGGCCCGAACGTGGCAGTTTCACAGTTTAGATTTATAGGAATGTAAAACGTCTCAAGGTCAGGATAATAAGACATCGCTCGCCAGCTCTTAAATCCTGCTGTGCTCGGACACCAAAACAGCTCTTTGTAGAGCTCAGGAATCATACCCTCTCGATACGCGACCGCCCCCGTCGTGGGGTCAACATCAGCAAACGTTTGGTACCCCAAATCATGCGCATTTCGAAACCCACCGGTCGTAAGGTCGAGTTCCCACAGCACCGCCATCTTACCCATTGTGAAAACCGACCGCTTGTCATCGTACGCCACGATGATTCGTTCAAACACTTCATCCATGTCAAGCGTCTCACCGGGCAAATGCTGGTAGTACCACTTCATTTCTCCGGTGTCCGGATCGAGAGCTAGCGTCGAATTGGTATAGAGCGCATCTCCATCAGTGCCGCGCGCCTCCCGTGCCCACGGCTTTGCTTGCGAAGTGCCATGGAACAGGGTACGACTCACGGGATCGTAGCTTCCGGGAATCCATGAATCACTCCCAGCACGAAACATCGACGGCAGGTCACCCCATGTATCTCCGCCGGGTTCACCAGGCAACGCCACGGTCGCAGTCCGCCATATCTCTTCGCCGGTCCGGGCATCGAGACCAACGATGGCACACGGTTCTTCTCGGTAACGCCCGCAACCGGTCAATCCAGAGACCACCTTGCCATCCGCAATAATCGAACCACTGGAATACTGAAAGCCAACCCCTTGTCCCACATCCGTGTCCCAGACTACTTCTCCATTTCTCGCATTCAGAGCAATAATGTGAGCATCTGCGGTATTGAGATAAATCTTGTCCTCATACATCGCGATATTTCGATGGGCACGACCTGGTGGTGGACCACCGAAGCTGTCGCCAGGCGGTGGCGCATTCCGACGGTATTCCCAGATAAACTCACCATTTGCCGCGTCAATGGCTTGGACAATCTCGCCTGGATTCGCGAGATACATCACCCCGTCGTGAACAAGTGGGGTGGTCTGCTGAGATCCTTCGCCGAGACTCCACCCCCACGCTAATCTGAGCTCGTCAACATTCTCCGTCGTGATTTGGGTTAACGGACTATGCCCCTGTCCATCAAGCGTACGGCGCCAACTCAGCCAATCTGACGGGTCAGGATTCTGGAGCATCTCGTCTGTAACCGGGACATACTCCCGAACCTGTCCTAGCCCCATCGTCCCGGACAGTATGCAACTCATTGCTAGTGCCGCCGTCCATCGATTACTCATAAGCGATTTCCACCCTTCGTTATGTCAAACCGTGCGCCCTACAGTCCCAACGTGTTGCCAACATACTGAAACGTCTTCGCCCACGATCATAGTCGCCGACACACGTTACCACCACTTAAGCTGGCCTTGTCGTCATAGAAAGCATCGAGTCCACTATTCCGCACTACAATTTCTTACATGATTCGCTCTATTGTGCGTTATGGAAACCGCGCACTTCACAACCCTTCAGAAGACGTTCCCGAGATTACTCCTGCGATACAGACCCTCATTACGGACATGGTCGAGACCATGCATGCCGAATCTGGAGTCGGTCTCGCTGCCCCGCAAATAGGCCTCCCCCTCAGAATCTTTGTGGCAGACCCGTCTGGCGGACACGATGAAAAACAGCTCGTCGTCATGGTCAACCCCGAATGGATCGAACAGCGTGGTACCCAACGTGAAGATGAAGGCTGTCTTAGCCTGCCTGGATTTAGTGCTCCGGTCCCACGACCACTCCATGCAACTGTTCGGGGCCTTGACCGCAATGGTACGTCTAGAGACATCGAAGGCACCGGGATCCTCGCCCGCGCCTTCGGGCACGAAATGGATCACCTCAACGGGTCATTATTCCTTGACCATCTCCGAGGCCTCCGGCGAGACATGATGCTGCGGAAAATAAAAAAGCTAAGACGGTCCGGTAAATGGTGAGGATTGTCTTTTACGGCACACCAACATTCGCTGTACCGACGCTCAACATACTTCTGGCTTCGCCTCATGAAGTTGTCGGTGTTGTCACACAACCCGACCGTCCCCGTGGTCGTGGTCGTCAACTCAAGTACTCGCCTGTCAAGGAGTGCGCGCTCGACACCGGTATACCTGTTTTTCAGCCCGAGCGTGCGCAGATTCGAAATTCTGATTTTCTAACCCAACTGCGCTCGTTAAACGCGGACCTTTCCGTTGTCGTCGCTTACGGCCGCATCTTGCCGGATCCTGTACTCGAAACACCTCGACTCGGAACGATTAATGTCCATGCCTCATTGCTCCCGAAATACCGCGGCGCAGCGCCAATCCATCGAGCAATCATCGCGGGTGAACGCGAAACCGGCATCACCATTATTCGACTCGTTAGTAAAATGGACGCCGGGCCAA
>CAUZRA010000275.1:0-3007 GCA_963582035.1 Vicinamibacteria bacterium
TGGAATGGAAAAACCCCCAAAGTTCGGATCATATTTTGAACAAGCCGAATGCTGCGATTAAAGTGTCCGCCATAGATTATTGTCGGTCGAACGATCAAGCAGGCCACATCATTTGAACGGGCAAATGACTCGAGCCACCGTTCCCCTTCTTGCAGGCGCCTTACGACGTCCTTTTCCTTTTGATCCGTACTATCTGATTTCGTTGTAATGCTGGTTGAACTAAATGCCACCAACCTTCGCACCCCACACCGGAGCAACGCTCCCTCATACTTTGATAGATGCCATATCGGTATTGTACAAATCACATCCTCCAAAAGAGGCAGATCGTCGTCAGGCACCTTGTCGAGGTATTCCAGATGCAGAACTGCCGCACTACGACATAACAATTTCATCTCTCCAGCTCGACTTAGCACCAGAACCGTGCGCGCCAAGCCTGATAGGCGCGGCACCAGATATTCCGCCACATCGTTCCGCCCGCCCAATACAACCGTCCCAGAACTCCTTGTCGTTAGGGCTGACGCTCCTCTCCCACTCGCAGGCATCTTGCTTTTCCACTTACCTTCCAGAACAAGGCAACACACGCGCCAAATCAAATGGACACCAACGAATAGTCGAAATAGCCAGTGACTGATTTGGGGCGCTTGTGAGAATTTCAAGCGATACCGACACATTCCTAGATGTTTGTGCCATTCAACTCTAAAAGGTCGCTCTCGACTAGAGGCCCCTTGGCAATGCAAAACTGAAACACTCGGAACGAACAGAACCGGCATACCCGCATAGCGCAGCCGTCGACATAAATCGAGGTCCTCAAAATGAAGAAAATACCCTTCGTCCATACCACCTATCGCATCGAATGACTCACGATGGATCATCATGAACGCCCCCGACACAGCGTCTACTTGAATCGGACTCACTGGAAGTGGCTCCGTCGTTAAGTCAACTCCCATCAAGCCAAACCGTACGCCCCACTTTCCCAATAACTTAACAACGCTGCGAGCCAACGTTGGATCGCGACGCCGGCAACCCGCCTGCTCTCGCCCATCAAAACCAAAAACGAGTCCGCCCACAGCACCACACTCCTCACGCTGCATTGCTAACTTCAACCCGGCAACGCTATGGGGCTGGACAATACAATCCGGGTTAATCAACAAAACGTCTTCCGCTGTCGTCGATTGGACACCCTGATTTACCGCTACGGCAAACCCTAGGTTTGTTAAATTTCTAATCAGCTGGCAATCAGATACTCTGCTAGCTTTACTAATAAAATCGGCGCTCCCATCACTTGAACCATTGTCAACCACCACAATCTCAAGCGGAATAGTCGATTGCCGTAAACTGACAAGACACTGCTTAAGAAAGGCGCCGCTATTGTAATTAACGATAATCACCGCAACGTTAGCCACTGATGACACCTACCTCCCGACTAACGCGGAGTAATCTGTCGACATCGATTGCAGAAGATCAGAAGTTGAGACGGTTCGACTTAATTGAACTTCGCGTCGACTTCGAAGCATATCCTTTAGTCCACCGAACGCATCTCGTTTGGCTTTGAGCACTACACCCCCCTGGCCGCGTCTGGTATAGCGCGGGATCGCCATTGTGTTAACTACTAGATGGAGCAATAGATAACGATAGAGAAGTGCTGAGGGCATATTTTTAAAGTACGTCCATACCAGATTCCGGTGACCAAAATAGACCGAGAAATCACTCCGACGACCCGTTATTCCTGAACCGACATGCTCAACAACCGCATTCGGCACATAAAGCGATTGATGCCCAAGCAGTCGCAAGCGAAATCCGAGATCAACATCTTCCATGTAGCAAAAAAACCGTGAGTCAAATCCACCTGCTGCCTTCAACGCATCGCGCCGGTAAAATGCCGCGGCACCACAGGGAGAAAATATTTGATCAGCTCCGTGGTCGACCAGGGTGTCCTTTGCCCCGTGATCCCGTCGCCACGCTAAGCCTGACACATGATAGACATCGCCTGTCCCATCGAGCACGTCACTCCCTGGCCGCAGCATTTTTGACCCGAACGACACGACTGTGGGGTGCTGCCTGGCACTTGCTAAAAGATTTTCCAGCCAATCAGGATATGCGATAGCATCAGGGTTAAGCAAAGCGATCCAATCAACATCAACAAGCTTCTCAATCGCGATATTGTTGCCACAGGCAAATCCTCTATTAACGGGTTGCCGCAAAACTTCAACCTGCGGAAACCGCTCCTCTAGATCGCCCAAAGAGCCGTCTGTACTTGCATTGTCAACAATCAACACTCGCTCAGGCGCAATCGTCTGTCCAGCAATGGACTCCACACACGGTAGAAGTAAATCACCAGAGTTCCAATTAACTACAATCACGCCAACCCGCTCATCATGACGCATTATTCTCGGCTCGGTCCCGGCCACGCCACCTCTCACGAAGATCTGGGAGCCCGATCTCGCTTCAATGGCACTTGGCGCTGCGCAATAGCGCCTTCATTCAGCGAAGCCAACCCGGGCACTTAATTGTACAATATATCAACATGTTAATATGTCCTCTGGCCGCTTCTTCTGGGCGATGACAAGCAGTATCGTATGAATTTGCCACGTCATCTCGCGAATCATAATCGCCTCCACCGGGCGTCGTCTGGCGTGTGGATCAAAGACGCTGATGCAGCTTTCGAATATTCCGACGGCGAAGAAGCGCAAAGCTATGTCGCACAAACGATTGGGCAAGCGACCGATCGAGGATCCTTATCGACGGAGCTTGCTAGCCAGATTCGAGACTGGCCATCGGAATATCACCTTTCCCCACTTAGATCAAACCTTCTGCGGGCGCTTAACCTCGATGACCGTGACCCCATCCTGGAGATCGGCGCGGGGTGTGGTGCAATTACCCGATATCTTGGCGAGCTAAATTCTGATGTAGATGCCGTCGAAGGCAGTTACGATCGCGCCTGTATCGCTCGATTACGCTGCGCGGATCTAGAAAACGTCGAGGTCCACGCAGTCAATGTTAACAACCT
>CAUZRA010000276.1:0-3006 GCA_963582035.1 Vicinamibacteria bacterium
TTGCATCGGTAGGTGGACCGCCGATGGCGTTAGTTTACCAGCATGCCGCGGGTGCTCGCATTCGCAGCACGATGTCTGGATTTTTTTTGTTGGGAACGATTTTATCGCTTGGAGCACTCTGGTATGTTGGACGTTTTGGTGCTTACGAAATTCAACTCGCTCTGGTTATGTTGCCCAGCGTGTTGGTAGGGTTTGCGCTGTCGAAATGGACTGCCGTCTACGTTGACCGGGGCTATGTCAGACCCGCCGTGCTCTCAGTGGCAGCTGGCGCCGGTCTTCTCGTTATTATTCGACAGTTCATTTAGGTCCAGTCGTTTCGGCTAAAGCAGGTGCCCGGTCCAGCGGCCAGCTAGAAGCACGCCTATCCACAGAAGTAGCGATGTCGCACCAGCTAGCTTGGCTGTGGTTGGGGGCACGTTCGCATCGTCCCAAGACGAGATCGTTCGCATCGTTCGAAACTGAAACCAAGCCATGTTGAAAGCTGCAAGAGGGAGCAACATGAATTTGATTTGAAACGCTGGATTCTCGACGTACCTAGTTGCCCCTACCATAAACAGTCCGAACCCCGTAATAAAAGCAACGACGAAACCGAGCCACGTCCACGGCACGAGTTCTCGCGTGACACGGCTAGCCGGGTATCGGAGCGCTGCGAGGCCGAGTAAACGAAGGTCGACCATCAGAATCGTCCCGACGACGAGACCGATCGCGAGGACATGAATGGATTCAAGTAGCGGAAACCACCAGGTAAAGCCGATATGTTCTGAAATCGGCAATGCTTGCAGCCATGCCCAAAATTCCGTGAATGGGACTGAGGATTCTTCGTTCATTTAGTTACTACTCATAGAAGAAAGGAAGGTATTCCCAATACGCGATCCACCGACCCGCGATGATTACGCCAACCCAGAGTACCAAGGAGATAGTCGCAATAAACTGTCCGTATCGGAGTCGAATAGATGATGATTCCCAGTACTTCGATTCTGACTTGTTGAGTCGATAAACGAGAAAAGCCAAGGCGACGGCCGGTATCAAGAATGCAAGTTTGTAGGGGAATACCGGATTGTAGAAGTAGCGGAGAGGCCTTGCGATCACGAAGACGAGTCCACTGAGCGCATTGACCAAAAGTGCCCACCACATCCACGGCATCAACCGGTTAAGCATTTCAGTGATGTTTTGGCTTGGTACCGCAATACCGAGAAACCGAAGGTTGATCATTCCGATCGAACCAACGACGATGCATATTCCGACGATGTGAAATGTTTGAATGATTGGAGGGAGCCCGGGGACAGTGCGGAGCAGGTACTCCATTAATTCTTGCGCCTGACTTTCCGCGAGGGCGTTGGCGATAGCGTCTTTCATGGCTTGCGCGTAAAGCCTATTCTTTTCTTTCTGTCATTGCTTCGAATGGTGCAGTGTGAAGTCCTGTCAAACTGGTCTGCGTTCGTTAGGTGGTTTCTCCACTCCAATCGAACGGCGCAAAATGCCCATTGGTTTGTTGGGAATTAGCGTTCCATTCGATTCCAAAAGCTTTGATGAAATTTTTTGTAGCGGTTGCAAGGTTTAGTCTTTTGTTCGCCGGATGGAGCGTATTATCGATAGCGATGCATTCACCTTCCACAACCGCGCTGTCAATACCAACTACCTCTTGGTCTAGGATGCCTTCGATTTTGGCACTTACAGTCTTGCCGTCCTTATGAAATTCAATAGGCTGGCGTTCAATGCCTTTGAAATCACCAATGAGCGGGTCCAGCATTGCTAACGGTCCTCCGCCGGCAGCACTGACGATGGCGCCGATCGCTTCAGTCTGCTCATTCGTTGCACTTGAGTCGACAATGACGCCGGCGATGAGGTCGCCGTCAGCCATAATGGCCTTTGATTCTATAAACAAGGCAAAACGTACGCCGTTCATCGACGTTGCACCGAAATCACCTGATTGAACATCGAAAGCCATGGCAACTTTGCAGAAATCTCGAGTGGCAGTTGCGGCCATATTACTCGTAATACAGGGGCACAATAAATCACAACTGCAGGCCTCCATATATTCACCTTTGATGGACCATGTCGTTGCCGTGCCAACCTCCCATTTAGCTTTAGGGTAAGACGACGTCAATCGTGACACATTAGTTCGAAGGATTGCTATCGGCCAGGAATCATAATGTGTGCGGCAGAAGTTCCAGCCTCCATGATCCACGAACCGCTTTGACTATAACTTCCGCCACTGGGTAGTCCAATGGTGTCACTTGTAGAAAACGGTACGGCAATTGTGATGTGCGCGCTATTAGTGCTTGCAGATGCTTGGTCGGAACCGTTTAAGGTGTACCAGACACTACCAAAGTCAGGGGGTTCTCGGTTTCCGTCGTTTTCCTGTGATTCGAACATGGCACTGGCTGCCTCGGCATTAGCGGAGGACATCCTGACTTTGTGGTTCTGTCCTGCACGTCGTAGGTTCCCGACGCTGGTACATTGGGTGCTGAAGTCTCGGCCAGGTTCATTAGAGCGGTCGTAGCAGACCAGCCCATTCGAGCTTTCTCTTAACACTTCATGAGTGCCGTCATCCGCCAGTCGAACGACGCCGGCATCTGCCATTAGCGCTGGAGGGGCAGCCATCACGGCACGCGCTATCTCTTCTTCCACTGACTGGGCCTGGAAAGATGCTGAGAATGCAAGTATGAGAAACGGGACAACGGTGATTTGCTTCATTGGATGGCCTCCGAGATTTTTCGCGAGTTTATCGACTGACTTAGCGGCACAATTCTACTCAGTAATTGTGAAGCCGACGAGCAGATCTTTGAATAAGCACGTTGGTTACCGAGATCATTCATTGGTAACAGATCTTGCTATTGTTCGTGTTGTATGCATTTTGTGTGTGTCTACTTTTGTCAAAAAACGCGACGGATAGCGAAAGGGGGAAACGAGATTTCGTAAACCTCGTCGTTGAACCGTTCTGAACGTCGCGGTAGGCTAGGCTGTTGCGGTTAGATATTGTTTGTTTTTGTTCGTGTACTTGAC
>CAUZRA010000277.1:0-3004 GCA_963582035.1 Vicinamibacteria bacterium
TTGCGATAGTGCTGAGACTAGCTATACGTCGCATCGGTATCCCCCTGGAAATTAGCTATATCCGGTGGTTGCCAGTTTCCTATTAAACAGTATGACCTAGCTTATATACCGCGGGTTAGGGTGGTCCGACGAGTATTGTTCTGGCCGGAATTCCGTGAGGAGTCATCGGCTTATTGGCAGAAGCCTTAGATAGCGTCAAATAGAACCTCCATCGGGACTGATACAGCCAGTCCCAGGTAGTCTCGAAAACCAAGCGTTTATTTGGGTTTGGTCCAATGAAGCGCCGAAACAGCTTGATCGTTATCAACGGCAAAGAATGTACCGTTCAGCAAAAAAGTGAAGAGTTTCAATCAGAGAGTAATTCGGCGCTAGTCGAGGTCTATGGGCAATACTGCCTGTCGACCTTCTCCTCCGGTGACAACAAGCGAATACGTGCCGGAGTCCCAACGTCCAGTTGGTGAAGAGAAAAATAGGTCACCCCAAGCTACACGATGTTGATCGGTATCGAAGAGTTTGTCGGCAATGCCATCGAATGGACTAACAAAAAACTGGAATCGTCGAGCTCGTTGCCGAACGATGTAGGTGCCAATTCCGTGACGGGTGGTCGTTGCTGCCTGTACCAAGAGTCTGGTCCGCTGATGGTCTTGGGCAAACGAGCGTTGTGAGGCCAGGGGAATTTCTCTGCCGTTAGGATGCACGAGGTGGATACTGTCGCGCTCAATCGTCATCACATCGGCGGAAGTAATGGCAGTTTCAATTAGTAGCCACCGCGAGTCGTGGTTGCGTTGCGAGTAATAGTAAGCGGCGACAACTTGTAGCTGGCTATCCATATATTCGATAGCGGCGCGTCCACGGTCTTCTGTATTCGGAAAGAGCTCTCGCGTTGTCCGAATATCGCGTTGTATCGCTAGTGCGGTCGAGATGGTGCTGACGAGTAGGATCGTCGTTGCAAATCTGTTGCATTTCTTACGCATGGAAACACCGTATGCACAGTACCACGGCTTTGGTTGTTTCGCGACAAGCAAGATGTTCTTGAAAAGCCTGGTAGGTTTTACACTGGTTATGTTTAGAGAACCCAAGATCGTATCTGGTCGAGAACGTTATCGGTAATGACGTTCTCTCCAGCAATGACAGCCTGAGTTAGTGAATCTCGAGGTGCCCGAAGGACCGTCGTGCCGTCGAGTGTAGGTCGCACGTAGACGCAGTTAGGCTCATCTGCACATTGCGGACGTGCACCGTGAGTGCGACAATCCGACGCAATGATGTGAGTAGCGTTCAGGTCTGATGACTTAGCAAAAGAAATCGGTAAAGCATCACTGAGACCGCCGTCCGTAAAATCGCAGCGCTGTCCTTCGAATTCGACTGGTTGTGGTGGAAACATACTGGGAATTGATGCGCTTGTTGCTACCGCGTTGTAGAGTGAAATATTACCGTGCGAACCAGTTGTCAAGTAGCGAGGGCAGTTGTGGGTCAGGTCATGGCAGACAATCCCGATGGATCGGACGCCGTGGTGAAGTTGGTCAAAACGACTCGACTCGAGTTGCTTGAGTCGTGTCGGAATAACGCCGGCAAATGGTTCAAAAAACCATCGGAGTCGGCGATAAGTGCGCAAGTTCAAGCTGTGTGCCACTATATGCCGTCCCTTAAAAAGCTTGGCTTCACCAATTAGTTCTTCGGTGCGTAACCCCACAGCAGCGTAATACGCTGCAATCACAGCGCCGGCGCTCACGCCCACAATGCTATCGAGTGGAATATTTGCCGCCGTGAGACGACGGAGGACTCCGAGATGTGCCGCGCCACGAAGACCACCGGCTGAGAGTACGAGGCTAAGGCGGGGCAAGCAAGGCACCTACGGATCTGGGAAATAGTTCGGACAACAACTGCGACGTGTCAGATATTACTGGATGCCGCCGATATGGTGACCAGTGTTCTTCACTTTGATTTAGTTCAGTCGTTGTCGGTGACGGCTTCGACTTGTGCTGCAACGAATTCAGCCGCGTCGCCAACCGAATCGCCAGCCTTTTGTATGTTTTGTTTCACGGTTGGCCCGTGTTTTTGAACCTTTCCTGCAAGCCAAGCGCGTGTGTCCGACCCCGCGGCTGGTGCGACCAACAGGCCAACGCCGACCCCGACGAGTCCCGCGAGAAGTGCCACAACTGACACTCCGAACAAGCGTCTCAAGATAGTCATCATTGCTAAAAGCTATCGGTCGGTAGTCCCTGGTCCGACAGGGTAGCGAGCGATCATTCCTATATGCTTAAGAGATAAAAGTTCGGTAACCACGTCATGATGACCAGACCAAGCCGTTGTTGGATTATCCTGCCGATTGTTGCTTCGATGGCCACTGATTGTAACGAGTCGCCACGCGGAGTACAGCCAACACAAATTGTCACTGCAGAATTTCGTCTCCGTAGCCAGTCCGCGTCCATTCCGCCGGCCGGTAGCCAACGAGCTTTTCAGGATTGTCTAACACGGATGAAATCTGAGACCAACGTTGTACCGAGTTGGAGGAACGGTGCTGTGGTCCCACTGACAGAATCAGCGCCGAACGTTTTCACGATGCAATTTAATGCCATCCCGGTCGACATCGCGAACACGATGACTGTTCGGGATGTTAATGAATGTCGTCGTAATCCTGACGGCGATGCCAGCGTGGTTACGGGAGTGACCATCAATGGCACTTTCATCCAGCGGGTCGTACCGGGGACGCGTACCCTGACATTTGTTCTTGAAGCCGATGGTACGGTGTTGTCACCCCCTGACGACGGCAAATTGACCCAGTAGAGTGACTGGTTCACATATGCGCGCTATCACCGCGTTCGTGACTGTGTTGGTCTTAGTCAGCATAGGACCGGTCTGGATATCGGCACAAGCGGTTGATGGAGAAGTGTTCGGTGCGATTCGGGAAGAAGGTTTCGAGCGGTCGCAGGCTATGGAGACAGTTAGTTGGCTTAGTGACGTCTTTGGACCGCGTGTAACGGGCACGCCTTCTATCGAGGCAGCA
>CAUZRA010000278.1:0-2980 GCA_963582035.1 Vicinamibacteria bacterium
TTTTAGTTCGCCAATTCAACCGGCACCGTGGCGAGCTGATTGTCCCAAATCACGTAGAGGTTGCCACCCTGTTGTCTCGTATCAGTAAAGCCTATGGCCAACTGGTCCATGGAGTAGTCGAGGGTTTGCACCGACATAGTCGTTTGCATGACATCTTTTTCATCGGTGTAACCATATGCGCCCCACAAAGCATTCGGATTCTCTTCGCGGAAGTCGTCTTTGACACCCCATGTGGTGAAAATCAATTCCCACGCCGTCGGATTCGCCAAATCAGCAAATATCGTGTACTCACCAGCCGCCAGGCGTTGCCCCCCGATCAATAAGTCGACCTCTGTCGTAAATGTCGTGGTTTCGTCGGCCCCGACACGCCACAGCGGTGCACCAGCGTAAAGTCGTTGTCCATATTCTGCGCCTTCACCAAAGATCCCCTGCCGACCACGCAGGATGGGACGCCCATAATGAATATCGATCCACGACCCGCCCTCGTACGCACCTTCAGAGTCGTAGCTTCCGCCGAGTTGCGTCGCGGTATACCCACGCGTGCTTGCCCGACGCTGCTGCGCCTCCATCACTATCGTTACTGTGGTCGCCAAAAGGACAGCAATTACCGCAACACTCACTTTGTTCATCGCACGCATCCGTATATCTCCCTTCGAAAAATGACCTACCAGCATGGATCAAACGCGACTATCGAATCAATGTCGCAGGTTTCGCCTGCATCAAAGACGCGTAAAAATCATTACCTTTGTCATCGATCACAATAAACGCTGGAAAGTCTTCAATGTCGATCTTCCAGATCGCTTCCATACCCAACTCCGGATATTCCTGCACTTCCACCTTCCTGATGCTGTGGTCAGCCAAACGAGCCGCCGGGCCACCGATCGACCCAAGATAAAACCCGCCATGTGACTTACACGCGTCCGTAACTTGTTGCGACCGGTTGCCTTTCGCCAGCATCACCATGCTGCCGCCGCGAGCCTGAAACAGATCCACATACGAGTCCATTCGGCCCGCCGTGGTCGGACCGAAACTGCCGGAGACCCTTCCTTCCGGTTTCTTGGCCGGTCCCGCGTAATACACCATGTGGTTCTTGAAATACTCTGGAAGGTCTTCACCCGCATCGAGGCGTTCTTTGAGTTTCGCATGTGCGATATCGCGCGCCACAATCATCGACCCCGAAAGGGACAGGCGCGTCGCCACGGGATACTTTGTCAACTCAGCCAAAATCTCAGACATCGGTCGATTGAGATCTATTCTGACAACGTCACCGGGTAATTCGTCGTCAATGACGTCGGGGAGATACTTCGCCGGGTTTTCTTCGAGTTGTTCGATATAGACCCCGTCGCGCGTGATTTTTGCGAGTGCCTGACGGTCAGCCGAACACGACACCCCCAATCCCACCGGGCACGATGCCCCATGCCGAGGCAACCGGATAACGCGCACATCATGCGCAAAATATTTCCCGCCAAACTGCGCCCCGATACCAATCTGCCGAGCAATCTCAAACACTTGCCGTTCCATGTCAACATCCCGAAACGCGCGACCGTGTTCATTCCCTGTAGTCGGAAGTCGATCAAGATATTTTGTGGTCGCCAGTTTGAGTGTTTTCATCGTGAACTCAGCAGACGTGCCCCCAATTACCAACGCAAGATGGTACGGCGGACAGGCGGATGTCCCGATCGTTTTCAAATTGGATTCGACAAACTGACTGAGTGTCGTGGGATTAAGAAGCGCTTTCGTTTCTTGATACAGGAAGCTCTTATTCGCGGACCCGCCACCTTTCGCGACAAACAACAATTCATACTCGTCACCTGGTTCGGCATAAATTTCTATCTGAGCCGGAAGATTCGAACCCGTATTTTTTTCTGTGTACATGTCCAACGGGGCCATCTGTGAGTACCGTAGGTTCCGCTGCGAATACGCATCATAAATCCCTTGTGAAATCGCAATCTCATCATCGCTGCTAGTCAGAACATTCTCACCTTTGTGTCCCATGACGATAGCCGTGCCGGTGTCTTGACAGCCGGGCAACACACGACCTGCGGCGATATTTGCATTCCGTAGCAGTTCAAGGGCTACAAACTTGTCGTTTCGTGAGGCTTCTGAGTCGTCGAGGATCTTTCTCAACTGCACCAGATGGGCCGGGCGAAGTAAATGCGCCACATCATCAAACGCAGTTCGCGACACCAGTCGTAACACGTCAGGCTCGACTTTTAACATCTCCCGGCCGTCAACACTGATGACGGACACACCGTCTGATGTCAGCTTCCTGTAGGGTGTCTCGTCAGCCCCGAACTCAAAAATCGGTTGGTAGTGAAAATCGGTCATTTCGCATGCATTCTACTTTGAACGGCGGAATACCCTATGGCTATCGAACGGAGGTCTTGTGGGCAGAGCGATATTTCCGCAGCAATTCGTACAACACCACACCGCCCGCCGTGGCCACATTGAGGGAATGTTTAAGGCCCCGCATGGGCAATCGCACATGGACATCGCACCGGTCGAGTAATTGCTGGTCGAGGCCGGTCACTTCATGCCCAAAGAGGAGACAGACAGGAAATCGAGCCTGCCAATCGAATAAATCAACGGCATGCTGACTCGTTTCGATCGCAGCAATCTCGTACCCGAGTTCTTGTCGCTCTTGCACATAGGCAGCAATATCACCACACCGCTCCCATGACACTTGCTGCTCAGCGCCTAGTGCCGTTTTGCTAATTGCTTTATGCGGTGGCCGGCCGGTAATTCCTGATAACACCAACCGATCGATGCCGACCCCATCGGCTGACCGAAAAAATGCACCAACGTTATAAAGACTACGAATATCGTGGAGAACCACGGAAACTGGCAATGTTCCAACCGCGTCATAACCCGCGGCGAGTTCGGTGGCAACATACGGAAGTCGATCCATATAGCGAAGTGTGAATATACTTCAACACTCGATAGGACCGTGAATACATTTGCTGTCATTATTTTGGTCGCC
>CAUZRA010000279.1:0-2958 GCA_963582035.1 Vicinamibacteria bacterium
CCATACTTACCTCTTACTCGCTGCGTGTTGAATTGAATTGACAATGTGTTGATATCCGGTACATCGACAAAAGTTTCCTTCAATACCCTCACGAATCTCTTGTTCGTTTGGGTGAGGATTGTCGTTAAGAAGATTGACGGCAGACATGATCATGCCCGTCGTGCAATATCCGCATTGCAAGCCATGCTCTTCCCAAAATCCAATTTGTAAAGGATGAAGATCCTCACCGACACGTAAACCTTCAATTGTTGTGACGTCCGAACCGTCCGCTTGAACCGCAAAGACTGTGCATGACTTTGCGCTGCGTCCATCAATTAGAACAGTGCATGCTCCGCACTGACTTGTGTCGCAACCAACGTGAGTACCTGTCAGATTCAGTTGCTCACGTAGGAAATGAACTAGCAACAACCGAGGTTCTACATCCTCGGTCCTCGTTTTTCCGTTCACGGTGATTGAAACCTGGGCCATCAGTCCCTCCGAAATAGGCGCTTAGGCTATCCGCATATTCTACGAACGACAAGCCCTAAAAAATGAGACTGGATCTCATATTTAGCAGCTGCCCAACTACATGAAACACATGGACCTAGACTGAGTGTTTGTCCCAAGCAGGAACCCAACGGACTCCATGCACCAAATGGTCACCAACGTTACTTTGCTTCAGTGAGTGCTAGCACCGCATAGGCAGTGGCCACATCTTTCATGAAACGTCCACGGTTCGAATCTGGGTCACGTGCCCTGTTTAGTGAAGAGGCATTCCAAGAACCATCGGCGGTCTGGTTGCGTCGAAGCCAAGTGAGGCCCTTGTTAAGCCGCGAATCATCGGTTCCCATTCCTACACGTTGCAGCGTATACACCACCAGTCCAGTTGCATAACCATCACTCCTTGTGTCGAGCGGTGTACCATCTTTTCGCTCGAACATCCCGAGTGACACTAGACTCCAGCCACCGTCCTCTTGTTGCCGTCGCAAGACCTCATCGATTGTCGCCTGCCGCTGGATCGAACCCAGCCCTCCCGGGAGCACGCCAGCCGCCCACAGCGCAGCAACTCGATTAAAAAGGTGCTGCGCGTCACCCTCTCGGTGCAGATACTCCTGCAGCAGAGCCAGATGTTTTTGAATTGAAGGAGTCGAACCGTACCCGTCAGGTGCAATTCCCACGGCAATCGCAGCTAGCGCTGCTCCGTAGTACTGCGCGGCCTCTGTCTCCCATGGTTCTAGACCAAAATTCAACCACGGCCACGACCCAATCTCTTTTCCAGTCGTCACCTGCAATGCCCATAGATTGTCAAACGCCTGGAGCGTAGTCTCCTCTAGCGAACCGCGTCGAGCATCACGGTTCGCTAGAATCAACGCATTGAGAATGGCCTCTGTCCCGCGAGATTGACTCGTTTTCGGCACACGGTATTCCTCATCGCTGTAAAACGGTCGAACCTTTTCCCATGAACTAACTCGTGTCTCAATATTCTCCAGTAATCGACGTTCCACCACACCAGGAGCATCGGTACGGAGGACGGTTCGCGCAAGTGCATAAGGCGCCGTACTGTGACACGAAACACAGAAGGTTCCATGATCCCTAGCCGCCGTCGGCCACTCCATCCACCAAGCCTGCCTGGAGTCGAGATAAACTGCCGCCGCCTCGGGATCCCAGGTGTCTGACTCTTGAGCTGTAACTCGAATTCCGACGCTCAAGCTCGAAATTGTCAGGACTGCGCCAACAACGAATGCCTGAAATCCCATCATTGTATTCATCGATACTCGGCCACCACGCAACTGATTTAGCGCTACTGTAGTGTGTCCATCAGTAAGTCGATGTCTTCTCGCCAACTCGGCACCTTCTTCTAAATTGAAACACTTAGGGTCGCCTTACCCCAAAAACCAAAAAAGGACCGGCATAACAGCCGGTCCTTCAAATTATTCTAGAATAGCGATACTTCTAGCTAACGGTCAAAAGATCGAGCTTCCCGGTACTATCACTCAACTTATCGATTGGCACCCCCATCTTGTCAACAACGGTCAACAACAAGTTGGTCATTGGGGTGTTTTCGGCATACCGGATATGACGGCCTCCAGGTTTAAGCTGGCCAGACGCACCTCCAACTAATACGACCGGCAAGCCTTTATTGTCATGAGCATTACTGTCAGACATACCAGCGCCGTACATCAACATCATGTGGTCCAGTAAATTGCCATCGCCATCCGGCGTCGCTCTCGCCTTTTCAAGGAAGTAGTTAAAAAGGCTCAAGTGGAATTCATTGACTTTGGCAATCTTCTCGTAAAGCGTCGGATCGTTTCGATGGTGAGAGGTTGGGTGATGCGAATCCGGCATCCCAATCTCAGGATACGTACGACCACTGATCTCCCTCGCCATCATGTAGGTACTCACCCGTGTGAGATCGGTCTGATAGGCAAGCAACATCAAATCAAACATTATTTTCGCATGCTCTTCATACGTCGCCGGCACACCAGCCGGCTGATCGACTTCAGGAAGCTCACGTCCACTTTGCTCTTCCGCTTTCTGTATACGACGTTCGATGTCCCGCACCGCGTCCAAATACTCATCAACCCGAACCCGGTCGTTCGGCCCGAGATCACGTTGCAACATATCAATCTTGTCACTAACGGAATCCAGGATGCTTTGGTCCTTTTGCATACGAGCAAGTCGTGCTGCCGGGTCAGTCGAACCGGCATCTCCAAAGAGCCGTTCAAACACCGCTCTCGGATTATTTTCACCGCTGAGTGGCGTTGTTTTACTTCGCCACGCAATCGTATTCGTGTAAGTACAGCTAAAACCAACATCGCAGGAACCCGACACATCGCGGCTATCAAGCGCCAACTCCAACGACGCAAGCTGAGTGTGCTGTTCAAACTCCCGAGCAATCAACTGGTCAACTGACACGCCTGCCTGCAGGTTTGATTCGGTTCGCGCAGGGGTCACACCGGTAAGAAACCGTGTTGCAGC
>CAUZRA010000280.1:0-2949 GCA_963582035.1 Vicinamibacteria bacterium
AATCACTAAGCGGCACACGCCTTGAAACGGCTGGCAGAGGCCTTGCCGCACCAAATGCCGGGCCAGGTGCGTCGGCCTTGCGTCCATCAGCCTACGGCGTGACCACTGAAGCAGAAGGACGCCAGTATGTCCGAGACCTTGCAGCGGACGGTGTGGCGTTTGTCAAGATTTGGGTCGACGACCGTGGTGGCTCAGTAGAAAAGCTTTCGCCTCAACTGTATAGAGCGATTATCGATGAGGCTCACCAACACGGACTCGACGTTATCGCCCATGTGTTCTACCACGAAGACGCTGAAGACCTTGTCGATGCCGGTGTCGATGGCTTCGCTCACCTTGTCCGAGATAGGGAAATGGATGACGCGTTAGTTGCTGCGATTGTCGAGGAAAATGTTTTTGTCATGCCCAATCTGGGAATTTCTGAACGTGGCCGGCACAGCTCGCCACCAGACTGGCTAAGCGACCCGTTGCTCATCTCCTCACTCGAACCCGCAGTCTTGGCACGCGCGACAGAAGCTTTTGAAAACAGAAATCCTGAAAATGCAGCACGTGCAGCACAATCATATGACCAGATGGAGCGCAGTCTCGCCAAGTTGTACGCCGCTGGTGCCGCGCTGGTTCTCGGTTCAGACTCTGGTGTCCAAGATCATTTTTATGGCTTTTCGGCACACCGAGAATTAGCCTTGATGGTCGAAGCAGGGGTCTCACCCATGGATGCGCTTCGCACAGCCACAAGCCGTTCCGCAGACCGCCTCGGGTTCAGTTACTCCGGTCGATTGCGACCCGGGGCTCGTGCAGACTTCATCATTCTCGAAGCAAGTCCACTCGACGACATTCGGAATACGCGAAGGATTGCCGGTGTGTACCTCGCTGGCGAGGCCATCGAGCGGAATACGCTGAGCACTAACTGGACCTCTGCTGAAGTCGACTAGGAACCACGCGGCCAAACGCAACTTACGGAGGCACGGAAAGAACCCGCGGTGAATACCTTGCAACACTTCGGACTTTCCGAGCGTTCTCACCACTCGTCGTGACTTGAGTTCCTATCTCATCGCGCCGAACGTCCGACGCGAACGGCCTCGGCGTTACCGGCTGTTAACCCTCCACCTGCTCGACCAGCACCCAAAATCGTGAACCCCTGTTCGATCCGACGTGGCATATCAGTCGCATTCGCCGTAATGCCGCACGCGATGCCTTGCGTAACGCAAACGCCCACGATTGCCTGAATAGCTTCCTCGACTTCCGGGTCGCTCCGTTCAACTCCGAGGGAGTTCGACAGATCACTTGGCCCGACATAAAACCCCGCGACTCCCGGTACGGCCGCTATGGCCGCCGCATTGCGTACCCCCTGAGCAGACTCAATCATCATCAAGGCGATCAAGTCTCCATCGGGGTTAAGTGGCCACGTATCAGCACGCCGCGTATAGTCAGCCCCAGACAACCCCCATAACCAGCTCCCGATGGCTGGACCAGACCCGCGGAGACCTGTAGGCTGCGGGTATGGCGAATTACGCCGCTGTGGATAGCGCATCGCCTGAACTGCCGCACGCGCCTGCTCCGGTGTTTCAATAGATGGGAAAATAAGCCCCATCAATCCGATATCAAGTGCCTGTTTGACAGCCCACGCCGCCGATTCTCGGCCATACGGGGCAATCCGAGCAAGCGGAGTTACCTTGGCAGCGAGGCTGCCAGTTTCCGCAATCGCGCGCTTGTCAATCATCCCAAGCAGAAATCTTTGCAATGCGGTGAAGTCCATCGGCCCATGTTCCATATCGACGTACACATAATCGATATCAGCTCGTGCAAGTGACCGAGCATTCTCAAGGGACAGGTCATAGGTGCTCACGCCGTACACGCGCTCACCTCGAGAAAGTTTATTAACAACCGCACTGAGATGACCATCGGTTTGAGCCGATACGATGGCACCTGAAACGGCGATCGCCAATATCGTCACTACCAGGAAAAACAATCGGTTCAACATGATGCCCTTTCGTTCTACAGATAGATGCATATAATCACATCCGTCTGTCAAATTGTTCTGGTGAAAAGAGGATTGTCATGACACGGACCCGCAACGTTCTCCATAGCCTCGTTTCCTTGACTGTCATTGCGCTCGTGACGATAACGAGTGCTCAGCAATCCGACGATGATACGTCGGTTCCTGGCTTTAATCCGGTCAGTTCAGACCGCCTCCTAAATGCGGAGTCCGAACCGCAGAACTGGCTCATGTACTCCGGAAACTACAAAGCACAACGCTACAGTGCGCTCGATCAGCTTGACCGCCGTAATGTCGCTGAACTTGAAATCGCTTGGGTCCACCAGCTAAGTGTCCTCGATCGAGCAGAGACGACCCCTCTTGTTGTTGATGGTGTCATGTTTATCACCGAATCGCCGAGTACGGTTATCGCGGTTGATGCTGAGACCGGTCGACCCTACTGGCGGTATGAACACCAACTGCCTGACGAAATCATTATCTGCTGCGGACGTAACAACCGTGGAGTCGCGGTCCAGGGCGACACCGTCATCATGAGCACACTTGATGCGCACCTCATTGCTCTCGATGCGAAAACCGGCAGCGTCCGGTGGGAAACAGAAGTACAAGAAGGCACAGCCGGGTACAGCAAAACTGGCGCCCCTCTGGTCGTCGGCGACAAGGTATTCACCGGTATTGCTGGAGGAGAATACGGCATCCGGGGACTCATTGATGCGTACAACATCAACACCGGAGAACGCGAATGGCGGTTTAACACCACTCCTGGCCCCGACCACCCTGACAATCGCACGTGGTCAGGCGACTCATGGCGAACAGGCGGCGCTGCCACGTGGATGACCGGTTCATATGACCCGGACTTAAACCTAATCTATTGGGGCACTGGCAATCCTGGTCCCGACTACGATGGATCGGTTCGCGAAGGTGACAACTTGTACTCGGATTCCGTAGTCGCACTTGAC
>CAUZRA010000281.1:0-2938 GCA_963582035.1 Vicinamibacteria bacterium
TACGAAGATATTGATGGGGTGCAATTTCCGATGCGGTGGCACCAACATCAGGATTTTGATGATGGAGCACATGAGCCCAATGTTAGTGGTGGGGATCATTCATTTGGACTTGAATCTATCACTGACGTCCAGATCAATATAGTTGGTGCCTCGCTTACCGTTCCTGATGTTGTGCAAACAGCACTTGTTCCACCAGTTCGAGTGGAAACAGAGCAACTAGCCGATGGTATCTGGCTGGTAGCCGGTGGTTCCCACAATAGCGTAGTTGTTGAGTTCGAGGATTATGTGACGGTCATCGAAGCGCCGTTAAATGAGGAACGATCCTTAGCGGTTATTGACGAGGTGATGAGCCTTATTCCGAATAAACCGATTCGATTCATCGTCAATACTCACCATCACTGGGATCATTTGGGCGGGCTCAGGACCTACGTGCACGAGGGAGCGACAGTGATTACCCATGAAGGGAATCGGCCCTATTACCAAGAGGTTCTCAGGGCCCGACCGTGGCTGCTTGAGCCGGACCGTTTTTCATTGTACCCGCCTGAAGAATGGTCCGAAGGGTACATCTTTGAAACGGTGCGTGAGAAATATACGCTTGGTGACGCTACGCGTTTACTTGAGTTACATCACGTGCAGGGATTAAACCATACGGCAGGCATGCTCATCGCTTATTTCCCGAAGGAGCGATTGGTAGTGGAGGCGGATCTGTATACGCCGCCTGCACCGGGTTCGTTGGTGACCGGTACTCCTAATGCCAGTAATAGATCGTTCTATCAAAATTTGAAGCGCTTACAACTAGATGTGGAAACGATCGTCCCGATTCATGGCCAGCCAAGTCCGATGTCCGTATTTGAAGAGTTCATAAATTAGAGTGAGATGCGTCGCAAATCGTCTTCTACTTACTGAGTTACTAGATCTTGGAGATTTTTCATGATCAAGCCTGTTGTTCGAGACAGCTTTTTGTTTGTGTTGATTTTTGCCGCAGGTGTCACAACGGCCAGCCTGCATGCAGAAGACTGGCCCCAATGGCGAGGTGTCAACAGGGACGGTAATTGGTCGGACGCCGGGGTCGTTCAGCAGTTTCCAGACAGTGGGCTCAAGGTGACGTGGCGTGTGCCTGTTCATGGTGGATTTGCGGGACCTTCCGTGGCCGATGGCCGAGTCTTTGTTCTGGACTACGAAGAATCACCAGGCAGTCGAACGATGGACGGAGCCGAACGACTGTTAGCTCTTGATGAAGAAACTGGCAATGTTATTTGGTCGCAGACGTGGCCGGCGGCGTATCGAAACATCATGTGGAAGTTCGCGAATGGTCCACGGACGCCTCCTACCGTCGAAGGCGATCGGGTGTACGTACTTGGGGCAGCGGGGATGCTTGTGTGTCTCAATGCTGGGAACGGAGACATTCTCTGGCAGGTCGATACAGTTGACGAATACGGTGCAACCGTTCCGGTCTACGGCGTTTCGAGTGCGCCTGTGGTCGAGGGTGAGGTGTTGATTGCGGTTGTTGGTGGCTACCCCGACGCGAAGATCGTTGGGTTCGATAAGTCGACCGGGGAAGAAATGTGGCGTGCGTTAGAAATGAACACGGAAACAGGCTACTCGTCTCCCATCGTGATCGATGCAGGCGGTGTGCGACAACTGATAGTGTGGCATCCCTCGGCTTTGTCCTCGCTTAATCCGGAAACAGGGGCGGTGTATTGGGAGCAAGAATTTCTGCTCGATAACGGACTGTCGATTACGACACCGATCAAAAATGGCCAGTATCTTGGTGTTAGTCATTTTCGAAACGGGTCGATGATGATGGCACTGAATAATGATCGTCCCGCTGCAAGAATGATTTGGAAGGGAGAAAGCCGAAGCGAATTACCTCATTTGACGGATGGGTTGCATTCGATTATTTCGACACCGATCATCATTGGTGACTATCTCTACGGGGTGGGTAGTTACGGTGAATTGCGGGGCATTGATATCACGACGGGTGAACGACTGTGGCAGAGCGACGCTATGACCGCTCAGGACAGATTTGGGACTGCGTATTTCGTGAAAAACGATGACCGATATTTTGTTATGAATGATGCTGGAGAACTGATTATTGCCAAGTTTACCCCTGAGGGGTACGAGGAGGTTGATCGGACCCCACTGCTTGAGCCAACGCTACGGACGCGAGGTGGAGCTTCGGGGCGTTGGAATGATCGGACGGTACTCTGGGCACATCCAGCGTTTGCCAACCAACATATTGTCGTGCGGAATGACCGGGAAATCATACGCGCATCTCTTGCGACCGTAGACTATTAGTTGGTCGATACCGAAGGATGCTGAGAAGTCCACGTTTGCTTGCATCGAGTGCGCGACCATCTCGTTTCGGAGGATTATCAAGAATGGCTCGGTTGTTTGCGGCGCTATTTCTAATCTTCGCGATCGAATCAGTAGACATACTTGCGGTCGAGCGCACGGTTGTCATCTTTGTTCCCGCGATGGACGACGATCGCCTCGAACCGACTCATGACGCAATTGCATTCTGGAATGAAACGTTCACGCACATTGGATTAGAACTCCGTCTTGGTAATCCGGTCGTGGTTGTTGGGGTGCCTCGCTCCGTGGAGACGTATGCAAGGTTAATCGCGTTGCGTGCCGGTCGGTTGCCGGTACCAGAAGACCTTGAGCCGATGGTCCCGAGTGAACTTAATCAATTGGATGCGGATATTGTGCTTGTTCTGTCTCGACAGGACATCATGTCGTATGCATGGAAATTACCCAGGATTGAATCAGGGCGGCACTTAGTGGTTATTCGACAGGTTAGAGGGCCTGATCGAGGAGATCCGATGGTGTCACGCCATGTGATCGCACACGAATTAGGGCACACGTTGGGGTTGTTGCACAACGAAGATCCTCACACTTTGATGTGTGGTCCGTGTCAGCCCTTAACGGCTGAATC
>CAUZRA010000282.1:0-2886 GCA_963582035.1 Vicinamibacteria bacterium
TCGTCCTCTACTTGGTGTATTCCCCCGTCACGTTCACGAGAACGAGTACAACCTGCACAACCCGTTGCGGAAGGCGTAGACTGACCGGCATGACTCCTTCAACGCTCGTCGGAGCTTAGAGATCAAGCTCCAGCGCATCCGCGAATCACTCGAATCCCGTTGAACCGCCAGCCATCCAGTGCTTCCAAGCGACGGCGCCGACCCGCGGACATCGTGTGCACGCTACACCCCGGCACCAGTAGCGTCGATTAACCGGTCTCACTCTTTCCTCGCGTCGTCCGACGCTGCAGCATCGGACACCTGACAGGTTGACAGGTTGACAATTGGCTGCGAGAGTATCAGCATGAGCTTCCCTCTAGTATCTTGATCGGTCATAGCCGACCCACTATTAGGTCCGGCCTTAGAGAACATACTCGACCCACGATTGGGTCTGGCATTGGAGAAGACCCGAAAATTTTGTCAATAAATCCAAGGGCAAATATTGAGATCCCCCTGGGCACGGACGAGGGGAAGAAACATGCTCGTACGTGGCAATCGAGCGAACACTTCACCGAGGTATCCTCACAGTACGAGACTTTTCGTGAGCTGGATCTCCGTGCCGTGCATATCATCAGCGAACTGCTCGCGGGCGCCATCAACCAGAGGTGCCCCGTGGTGCGGCTTCTGGATGTCGGCACGGGCGAGGGTCGGTACTTGGACGCGGTAAGCGAGTCCTTGTCCGCCTCACTCGCCAACCGGGTGTTGCCCATCGGTGTGGATCTGTCGCCGGCCATGCTGACGCAGGCCCACGTCAGGAACCGTCACGTGGGTCTCGGTTCACAGTATCTCGTCAGTGCCAGTGAGAAGCTTCCGTTTCTGACAGCCAGCTGTGACGCGATCACCTCCTTCAATGCGGTGCACCACTTCGACCTCGCCAGGTTTGTTAGTGAGGCATCTCGGGTACTGATCCCATCCGGCCAGCTCGTGCTCTACACGCGGACCCCAGAGCAGAACCGGCGCACGATCTGGGGCCGCTATTTTCCTGAGTTCGCCACACGGGAAACCAAGCTATATCATCGCTCCGACCTACAATTGGCACTCCAGGCCGATGGGGTCCTTGACTCCATTCGCGTGCAGATGATCCCATGGAAGATCACCACGTCGTTGTCTCGACTCATCGAGCAAGTCGTCCACTTTCACTATTCGACCTTCCGGCTGTATCCAAGCGACCTCCTCCGCGAGGCGATTGACACTTTCGAATATCGTGTGCGTCAGGAGTTCTCCGACATGGAGCGCATTACATGTGAGAATGACCACATAATAGTGATGGCTAAGCGAGCGTCCTCCTAACTCTAACCCCCGGTCCCCATTGAAGCCTCCCATTGTGTTCCGCTTAATCTCCTGCATCGATCCGGTTTCGTCGAGTAAAAAAGAGACGTATTTCGTGTTGTTTTTCGTAATTGTTTCGATAGGGACCGCCTTGCCAGTTTTAGATAAAAGACAGCGTAGCCTGTGGGTGTGACAGGGTAGGTCACTATCCACCACCGACCATCAACATGCTCGACGGCTACGAGTGGATGTTCAGTTGGTTATGGCAGCAGAAACAGTTTTGTGGGACAAAATAATTTGACCACCATTTGGACTGGATTCATCTAGAAGGGTTGGACGGCACCGTAAGTTTCCTGAGCAAAATGGTCGAGTGGTGAGTTTTGTGCTCAGTAATAAGACGAATTACGCTGGCGCTGTATGTCAAACCAGGTGAAGGCCGCGCTCATATTCGGTGGCGCGATCATCATTGCCGCCATCGCCCATGCAAGATTGTCGAATTACTTCAGCCCGTGGGAGTCGTGCATGCGCTGGGAAGTGACACGATATGAAGAGGCGCAAACTAATCCTTCTCTCATCTACTCGCTCGCCTTGACCAGCTGTCGAGATGTAGCACGGTAGTAGTCTGTTGAGTTATTGACTCTCAGCTTGCTTCCCTTAGAGACTATTAATCGTTCCCTTACCCATATTCACTCTATCCACTACGCTGACGCCAGACACATGGCTTGCAATCCATTACAAGTGCAACTAAACAAACTGAAAGAAGCAGAACGCCTAGCCAAAACCAAACGAGCCGAGGACCGCGTAATTCATAAGGATGACAACCTCGTCAAAAACGACGTGCGTGACTCTGGAAATTAGTCGGTAAAGCTACCGCGGCGTCCAGAGAAAAACCTCCCAGTCACGCAAAGGATCAGCCCCCCCCACCGCCGTATCCATAGGAAGGCCGGTCTTGCCCGAGTACAGCTCAAGCATCGGCAAGCGCTCGTCACCAAGAATCTCTGTGGCCCGCATCGCATACGTCGCATCACCGATACGTAGCCACCCGTCCGTATGACCGTCTCTTACACGCTGCGCCCAATATCCTCCGTCTGGGCGGGTGGCGGTAATCACACCGTCGGAAGTCCCCACATAAGAAAGATAAATCACGAACGGCGGGAACCCACCCTGCTTCATCAGCAAATTGGCTCCCAAGTCATTCACGGTACTAAAATCGTTCGGGGGTGGCGTATCCGTCCCACCAATTATCACACCGGGCGTCCGCTGAAGTCCCTGGTTGCCAGAGTAAGGAGCGGTGTAAACCCAGCTGGCCACACCGACCAAGATTACCAGTCCGATGATCTTCAGTCTGCCGTTCATCCCGCATCCTCCGAGTTCGTCAAGTACACGAACAAAAACAAACAATATCTAACCGCAACAGCCTAGCCTACCGCGACGTTCAGAACGGTTCAACGACGAGGTTTACGAAATCTCGTTTCCCCCTTTCGCTATCCGTCGCGTTTTTGACAAAAGTAGACACACACAAAATGCATACAACACGAACAATAGCAAGACCTGTTACCAATGAATGATCTCGGTAAC
>CAUZRA010000283.1:0-2881 GCA_963582035.1 Vicinamibacteria bacterium
GTAAAGGAACCCATCTGGCCCTTCGCGTACTTCCCGGATGCGTTGCCTGAGTTCGGTTAACATCGATTCGCGCCGGAGTTCCTCGGTCTTGGCATTGAAGACGATGCGTTCTAAGTGCCCTGTGCCAGGGATTCCGCCCTCACGGAGGGACCCCACGAAGACATTACCCTTCCATGCCGGGAATTCGTCGCCGGTATAGACGGCCATGCCCGCAGCGGCAATGGCGGGTAGCCAAACGACCAATGGTGTTTCCATGTCTTCACGGGTCGGTTCGTAGAGGCGTGCCCCGGAATAGTCTCGGCCAAAGCTCACGACCGGCCATCCGTAGTTCCGGCCCGCCAAGACGAGGTTGATCTCATCACCACCATTGGGACCGTTTTCGTGTTGCCAAAGTTCTCCGGTCTCGGGATGCAGGATCAGCCCCAGCGTATTGCGATGTCCGAAGGTATAGATTTCCGGTCGATGGCCATCGTGGTTCACGAACGGGTTGTCGTTCGGCACAGAGCCATCGTCGTTGAGGCGCAAAACTTTACCGCGCAGGCTCATGGGGTTTTGCGAAACGGTGGTGACCCTGCCTCCGGTCGACATGTAAACTTTGCCATCGCGTCCGAAGACGACACGGCCATTGAGGCCAGAATTCCCTTCGTACGCCTCAGTAACGAGCAGGTCTCTGACGTCGGTAAGTGCTCCAGCTTCGAGTCGTCCCCGTGCGAGGGCGGGTGCGCCTTTGCCGCCACCGACGGGTTTGGTGTACGTGAGATAGACGAGGCGATTGTCGGCAAACTGGGGATGGAGAGCGACATCCATGAGTCCGCCGTTGCCGTCTGTTCTGACCGTCGGGACACCGGAGACCACTTGTGGGTCAAGCACTCCGTTGCGAACGATGCGGAGACGACCTGGTCGCTCGGTGACCAGTATGTCCCTGTTCGGCAGGAATGCGATCGCCCATGGATGCGAAAGCCCTTTAGTTACGACACTCACACTGATTTTGTGCTGCTCGGCAGTGTCGAATACCCAGGGTCCTTCACCTAATGGTGGTACGGGTACACCGATAGCGGGTTGTTCCTGCGCATAGCTGTCCGGAGATATTGAGAACAGGCAAACTGCTGCCACAAGAAGCGAAAACCTAAAGCTCATACGAACCTCCCACGCGAAACAGACCAAGACTACAATCCGCTGCCACTTTTACCGTACTCGTCTGGGGCCGTACCGATTTAAACTGTTCCAGCTAACCGGAATCATATTTCATAACCCATCACTTCTCCGTACACTGATCACGATTCAGACTTTAAATGAGTAAATAGGCTGGTTGGAAGAAATGGCGCGAATTCTGAATCTTCGAATTGAACGACCTGTTGCCGGTGGCGCTATGCTCGCTCATCACGGTGGGCGGGTCGTGCTTGTAGATGGTGCCATTCCAGGTGAACGAGTACACGCACGCGTTGATCGAGAGCGCAGAGACGTACTTTTTGCGACGGTTATTGGCGTTATCGAACCGGATCCTGACCGGCGTTCTTTAGAGAGTGATCCAGCTTGCGGAGGTCAAGCGTATCTCCATATTCAGTACGACCGACAGCGGCAGTTAAAGTCTCAGATGATTGGGGACGCACTCAGGAGAATGACGAAGCTTGATACGGTGGCAGTACCTGTTGCGCCGTCGCGAGAGCACGGGTACCGAATGCGGTCTCGACTCCACGCTGGCTCATCAGGGCTCGGATTTCTTCGCGGTGGCACGCACAAACTGTGTAATTCGGCACGTACGGGACAGTTGCTTCCAGAAACAAACCGAGTGGTTTCGAAGATTGGACGGCGACTAAGTCGATCTAAGTACAAGTCAGTGGCCTACGTAGACCTTGCCGAAAGCGTGAATGCTGAGATGCGGGTAATGAATTTTCATTTAAAAGTGTCTTCCGCATCGAAATTAATTTCTGGATGGACAACGGATTGCGGACTGACTGGGGTGACATGCTCAAGACCTGGTAGTGCTGAGATAACAGTTGTTTCCGGTCGACCGACTATCTGCGATCCCATCGGTTCGCTGGTTCACGCCGATGCGGCATGTCATGGATTGATTGGAAGGCATGCCCGCTCGTTTTTTCAAGGTAACCGCTACTTGCTATCCACGTTAGTAGCGGCAGTCTGTCGACGCGTCACTAGTGGTCCTGTTCTCGATCTTTATGCTGGCGTTGGTTTATTTTCCGTTGCACTGGCTAGTTTGGGTGTTGAAGAAATTACGGCGGTAGAGCGAGACGTGTCAGCCCGGAGGGACCTTCTCGCGAACGCGACCGGCACACGGATTGAAGTAATTGGAACTTCAGTGGAGCAGTTTCTGGCGGGGAGTTCTAAATTGATTTCAGGAACGGTTATCGTTGACCCCCCGAGAGCAGGCTTGGGTCGGACGGTTCTCGAACTGCTTGTACAAAGACAAGTTACTTCGATTGTCTATGTGTCTTGTGATGTGGCGACGTTTGCACGTGACCTTCAACGGTTTGGCGAGGCTGGATATACAGTCGAGGATATTGAGGCGTTCGATATGTTTCCCAATTCGGCACACGTTGAGTTAATGGCAAGCCTCAGGCACTGATTCTGCGTGTTTCGAGTTTCGGTGCAGGCTACCACCGTTTGTGCCCGGTTCTGGCGAGCCGATTGAGCAGATGGGTCTTTAATTCTCCGATGCCGTCTCCGGTTTTGGCCGAGACCGACCAGCCACCGTGCACCTCGCCCGTTTCCGCGTCACATCGATCCGTCTTATTAAAGACGGGCAAAACGTGACTCGAGTCGACTCCGAGGTCTGTCAGTACTGCCTTTCCTATGTCCATGTGTTCGTGCCACCGCGGGTGATTTCTATCGACGACATGAAGGACGAGATCCGCTTGGCTGA
>CAUZRA010000284.1:0-2876 GCA_963582035.1 Vicinamibacteria bacterium
GCAGCAGTCTTTTCTCGTTCCGTGGTCACGCTCAACACCGTTGGATCGTCCCCCGCCGAAAAGTAAACGTAGAGCGGATACTTGCGAATCAGTCCCCGCCAAACATAGGTGTCGACCCGTTTGGCCGCAAATCCGATTCGTCCGGGAACGCCGGTCGCGACCGGCCGCTTGCCTCCCATAATCTGTTGGACGACCGACTCGCTCACCAACTGGTCCGACGTGAGCTCAGCTTCATTCAACGCCTCGGCCAGCCGCGTTTGCGTGCGCGTAAAGCTCCAACGAGCCCACGCTTCGGCTATTAAGATCAACAGCATGGTCGTGATCAAACCCCACACCAGACCTCGTTCAAGTGACGAAAATATCGAATGAAAGCATCAAAACGGAAAAAACCTGAAGCTGCAGGCTGGAAAGTCGGTTCTGCGTCTGAGTTTCTCGAACTCAGCGATGCTGAGGCGATGCCCGTTAACATGAAATTGGCTCTCGCCAAGAAAGTGAAAGAACTGCGGCAGAGCAAGAAGATTACGCAAAACGATTTGGCCAAACTGATCGGTTCCAGTCAATCACGTGTTGCAAAACTGGAGACAGCCGATCGTTCGGTATCCATGGAACTTCTCGTTAGGTCGCTCGCAACGCTGGGCGTATCACGCTCGCAGATCGGCACAATCGCAGGTGCGGGAGTCACTACGCGAAAGAAAACGACGAGCAAGAAACAGCTTGTCAAAGTGTAACTCGGCTATGTCTTCAGCGACAGAGTTGAAGAGTAGAGTCGAGACCAGTTTGTACATTGCAGGAGAAACCTATCCGTTTTCCGACCCTTTCGTTTGTCGGTGCCTCACTAGTGTCGCCTTGATGTAGTCCGCTGGTCTCCCTCGTCGAAGTGGACATCGGGTTTTCCCCAGTACGGCTCTCCGACGGCACTGGTCGAAGAGCTTATCGGATCAAGAGCCGACCGAAACGCATTTAGCCGCGGGTCTCCCAGCCTCGCCACACGCCTCAAGCAGCAAACCTTTGAGCTTGAGAGGTCGAACGGCCTGCGATCAGCGGGCAGGGAGTGGACTGTCCATTTTCAACACGCTATTTCCCGCTCCGCTGTCCGGGTAGAGTCGGCGATTACTCGACCAACCCCCCCCACAGATCCGTACGTGAGGATTTCCCTCATACGGTTGCTCGGTGTTGCACGTTTCCATACAACAAGATTACAGCCGACGCCGCAATCCACGTCACATGTCTCCGGCCGCTTTGCAAGCACAAACAACATCCGTTCCGTTCCTCACGTGCTGTGAATTATACCCAAGGTTGCGTGATCTTGGGACATGGCAAGGTAAACTTCGCCATCATCTTCCCAAACGCTTGCCAGGTCAGTTTGCGACCCCACGACGGTTCAGCCAGTAACGCCATGCGCGCTGGGCTGTGTAAAACACCAGATCCAGGCACTTGCTGTTACAGCGCACGCCGTAGTATTGGTAGTAACCACGCAGCTTCGCACACAAGATCTTGTGCTGCTCCTCAAGCGGTCGATGCCGGTTGTCTCGACACCAACGCCAAAAGGCTTGCATACTGCGTCGCAGTCGCTTCCCTTTGGTCTTCCGCTTGATCGTGTAGCCGCCTTTGAAAGTCTTGCCCCAGTAATAGACAAAACCCAGAAAAATGAACGTACCAGGCTTTCCATCGGAGGCTTTCAGGCCAATGTCGCAACGAGGTCGTGTGAAGTCGACCAGCTGGGTCTTCTCCGTGTTGACCTCCAACCCATATTTGGCAAAACGCTGCGGCAGGACCTTCATGATCCGCCGTGCATCCTCTTCGTGTTGACAGCCGATGATGAAATCGTCTGCGTAACGAATCAGCATCACTTTGCCTCGGCAATGGGCCGCGATGACTTCGGCGAACCACTTGTCCAGCACCACGTGTAGACACACGTTGGCCAGCAAAGGGGATATCACCGAGCCCTGCGGACTCCCTTTTCCCGGAAACGCCAGCTCACGATCGTCCATGACCCCTGCTTTCAACCACATCTCGATCAACTCCAACAGCCGACTGTCGGTCACCCGCTCTCGCAGGATCGCAAGCAAATCGTCATGCTGAAGATTGTCGAAGAAGGAGCGGATGTCACAGTCGATCACAAAGCGGATTCCATTGTTGAGCAGCCTCTGACGAAGATCGTAAGATGCCTTGTGGCAGCTCCGGCCAGGACGAAAACCATAGGAGAAGTCCCTCATCTTTGTCGTTATTTAATCGGTCATCGTAACGCGCTGCTATGGCACCGAGCGACAGAACGTTCGAGTTGACCGGGCGATGATTACGGCTTGATGAGCGAAGCGAACGCCCGGTTTGTTATCGCTCCGGTCCAACGTTTTGTTCTGTCGCCGGAGCGTGCAACACGGAGAATTCCGTTCCACTCGTTAGTCAATGTAACTCGACGAATTTTTCAAACCAGGTCGTTGGGACACCAGCCACGAAGTTAGTAAATCGAATTGTTTCGATTGGTTAATATCGCTCTTTTCACCAAATCCTTTCCATGGATACAGGAAAATAGAATTCTGATGAGCCAAGTGAGTGCTCGTTGCAATCTCATCCCACGGCATGAGACTTGATGAACCAATTTCGACGTTGCGAAAATGAAGGCTTTTTAGCGATCCGATGTTCAAAATCTCTTGTATGCTGTGGATCCCGCAGTGTCAGCTAGAGAGTGTTAGGTGCGCTAGTTTATTGCAATTGGTGAGGTGCTGAAGCCCCTCATCATCCACCTGGCTCCAGCCGACACTTAGTGATTCTAGCGACGTAAACTGCGGAACGTAACGCAGACCATCATTATTGATTGAATTCCCCGATATGGTGAGTTTGCGGATGTTATCCATTGACGTTAGATCAGCGATGCC
>CAUZRA010000285.1:0-2844 GCA_963582035.1 Vicinamibacteria bacterium
GCAATGAATATCGAAGGGCTAGGTGAATCGTTGGTTGATCAGCTAGTCGGTAATGGTCTCGTTTCGAGGTTTTCTGACCTGTACAGCCTCGACCGTGAGACTCTAGAGGCGTTAGATCGAATGGGCGGGAAATCCACAGAGAACCTGTTGTCCGAGATTGCTCGTAGCAGAAACAACGAGTTGTGGCGGCTTGTCTTTGGATTGGGTATACGCCATGTCGGCGAAAGAGCGGCACGTGTTCTCTCAATGACATTTGGAAGCTTGGAACGATTGATGGGCGCTTCATTGGACGAGCTTAAATCTGTTCCGGACATAGGTCCTGTGGTTGCGGCATCTGTTCGAGATTACTTCGGTCAACCGGAAACGCTCGGGTTGCTCGAAGCATTCCGGTCCGCTGGGGTTGATCCAAGTCAGTCGTTGGAGACACCCCAATCAAGTAGGCGGCCATTAACGCTTGTTGAACGGAGCTTTGTGCTGACGGGTACGCTAGAGACACTGTCGCGTTCAGAGGCACGTCGGGCAATTGAGGAACGCGGGGGGCGTGTATTGTCAAGTGTGAGTAAGAGGACTTCGTATGTGGTGGTTGGCGATAATGCTGGTACGAAGGCCGATAAAGCAAAAGAGCTCGGCATTGCAGTACTTAGCGAAGAGGCCCTTTTAGAGTTGTTAGAACAATAACGCGCGTAGTTTATTTTTGAGATGTGATGATGAAGCGTCGGATTTTAGTCATAGACGACGAGAAATCTATTCGTGATTCGCTCAGGATGATTCTTGAGTACGATGGCTATGAATGCATCCTTGCTCCGAGTGGTCAGGATGGGTTGTTGGCGATCAGTCATGATGTACCAGACTTAGTGTTTCTCGACATCAAAATGCCAGGTTTGGATGGTCTTGAGGTGCTTCGAAAGATTCGAGCATTTGATCAAGGCATGCCGGTTGTGATGATTTCCGGGCATGGTACCGTCAGTACAGCAGTTGAGGCAACGAAGCTTGGCGCGTTCGATTTCCTAGAGAAGCCGTTGTCAACAGAACGTGTCACGGTGACGATTCGAAACGCCTTGCGGCAACGTGAATTAACCGACACTCAGCTTGAGTTAGCTAGCGAAAACAACGGGTGGCGACATGCTGCGGAGGTTCGAGTCAGGCACGAAATGATTGGTGGGAGTGAGGTTCTTTCGACAGTACTGAATGAAATTCAAAAGGCTGCCCCAGTGCGAAGTGCGGTACTTATTCAGGGCGAGAGTGGGGTCGGCAAAGAACTCGTGGCACGTGCTATTCACAAGAATAGTTCGAGAGTTCGAAAACGATTTATTCAGGTTAATTGCGCAGCGATACCGGATGAGCTAATTGAGTCTGAGTTATTTGGTCACGAGAAGGGGGCATTTACCGGTGCAACCGAGAAACAATTAGGAAAGTTCGAACAGGCTGACCAAGGGACTATCTTTCTTGATGAGATAGCCGATATGAGTCTGAAGACCCAGGCTAAGGTATTGCGCGTACTCCAAGAGGGCGAAGTGGAGCGTCTGGGGTCTTCAAAAACTATTAACGTCGATGTGCGGGTTGTGGCGGCGACGAACAAGAATCTTCAAGAGGTTATCGAAAAAGGCGAGTTTCGAGAAGATCTCTTTTTTAGACTTAGTGTGATTCCGATTTACGTGCCTCCTCTTCGAGAACGCCGCGAAGACATACCGCCACTCATAGATCACTTCGGGAGGCTTTTGTGTGAAGAGAACAACCTGCCATCGAAGCCATTTAGTGAGGCGGCTATTGACATGTTGTCGCAGTATCATTGGCGCGGAAACATTCGGGAGTTACGTAATTCGGTCGAGCGGTTGTTAGTTATGGCGCCTGGTCAATCGATTGGTTTGGATGAAGTAAAGGCGGTGTTGGCTGCCGGGGGGTTGCCTGCGGCAGTTGAACGCACAGTGAGTTCAACGCCCACACTTCGAGACTTTAAAGAGACAAGTGAACGTGCTTTTCTTGTGGCGAAGCTCAGCGAATTGGGTTGGAATATTTCTAAGACAGCCGCATTAATTGAGACGCCACGTAGTAATCTGTACAAGAAACTAGAGCGCTATCGTATTAGTCAAGAGACTGATGGCTAACGGTGCTAAGGTTAGCGTTCTTTGATATTCCGTCGTAGTCGGTCGGGTGACCGCTGTGGACACGCTACCCTTAAAGTAGTGTGGTCGTAGAGGAAAGTCCGAACTCCAGAGAGCAATGCGCCGGGTAACGCCCGGTCAGGGTAACCTGAAGGAAAGTGGCACAGAAAATATACCGCTCGTGAAAATGAGTAAGGGTGAAAAGGTGTGGTAAGAGCGCACCGCGTTGGCCGTAAGGTCGATGGCAGGCTAAACCCCGCATGGAGCAAGACCAAATAGGGAAGCGTCATTAGGGCTGCTCGCTCGAGGCTTCCGGGTAGGTCGCATGACTTTGCCAGCAATGGCAGGGCTAGAGGAATGGTCGCCACCGTGCGGCATGAGCAATCGTGCCGGATGGCACAGAATTCGGCTTATAGTCCGGCTGCGACGGAATCTTGTTCGAAGCAATGGAGAAGGGGGAGCTAATGACTCGTAAGTGGATTGTGTTCACGGGTCTGTTACTCGTTGCGGCAGCAGCGGTTTTCGTGCAGGTCCAACGAACGCGGGCTTCGCAACCTTCAGCATCGACTGGCGCCTTGAGCGTCGAAGAGTACACCCCGCGTTCAACCCTTGTAGTTGACACTAACCCGGTGCCGCGGGCGAAGTTTCCAGCGGTGGACGTTCATAGTCATCACCGTTCAGGGTTTTCGACGGACCAGTGGAATGACATCGTTGAGTCGATGGACGGACTCAATCTTCAGGT
>CAUZRA010000286.1:0-2826 GCA_963582035.1 Vicinamibacteria bacterium
GAGCTCGCCAAATTGTTCAATGATCATTTTGAGATTGGATCAGAACTCACCATTTCGCCTCTTGTTGGATGGTCCCGTGACACCTACGCAAGCGAACACGATCTTCCGTGGATCTACCCGTCGCCAAATCTGCCCACGCTTGACAGTGCCATCGTATATCCAGGCACGGTACTCATAGAAGGCACAAACTTGTCTGAAGGTCGTGGCACGACACGACCATTTGAATTGATCGGTGCACCTGACATTAAGGCCAACACCCTTGTCATGGATCTCAATGCACTCGACCTTCCAGGCGTACATTTTCGCCCAACCACATTCGAACCGACCTTCCAAAAGTATGCCGGTCAAACCTGTGGTGGATGTCAAATACACGTGACAGACCGCCGTGCGTTCAGACCAGTCGTCACTGGTGTCGCCATCATCCAAGCCTTTCGCCGACTTGCCGGCTCGCAATTCGCGTGGCGGACACCACCATACGAGTACGAAACAACCAAAATGCCTATCGACATCCTGGCTGGTTCGGATACCCTTCGCCAACAAATTGAACTAGACAGAAATGCCACGGATATTGCGCAAGGCTGGATCGACGCGATCGAATCATTCAATGTTCTTCGACAGCGATATTTACTGTATTAACCTACCGCAACCAACGCGGTGATACGATCCAGCCATCTCCTCATCACCCATGTCTGAGTCGGACGGCCTTCACTTTGACCACGCGATTTCCATCACAGCTGCGCCCACCCAGGTACTCTCTGCTTTTTTCGATAGCCATGCTCTCTCGGCGTGGTGGAATGTAACCCGGTCAGTCACTGCGCCCCGCCCGCTTGGAATTTATGCGGTGGAATGGAACACGACTCCATTTCAAGATGATGTACTCGGAACACTTGGAGGGGTTTTCTACGGTACCGTTATGGAATTCCGGCACGGTCGTGAATTCTTTCTGGCTGATGCGTATTGGCTGCCTCCAGCTAGCGACCCGATCGGCCCCATGGCACTCGAAGTGACGTGCCGTGTCGAGGGCGCAGGCACACGGCTTCAAATTCGGCAAAGTGGTGCCGATGACAGTAAGCGTTGGAAACGCTACAACACCCTCATCGAAGCTGGGTGGAAAGACTCTCTTGCCGCACTGAAGCAATACCTGGAAAACGGCGCGGAACCGCGTCTTCCTCCGCGTGGCGTCGCAACGAGAAGATAAGTGCACTTCGCAGGAATACGTACATCGCTATAAGACCGCATGGGCACCGATCACATTGTCATTATTGGTGGTGGCGTAGTCGGCTCAAGCATCGCCTATCACCTTTGTTCCGGCCGACATGCTACGACCGCAGTAACCGTAATCGAGCGGGATCCCAGTTACCGTCGTGCGTCATCATATCTCGCCATGGGCGGCATTCGCCAACAATTTAGCTCTGGCGCAAACATACGCTTCGCGCAGCACAGCACCCAATTCTATAAAGGTTTCGACGACATACTCGCAGCATCAAAAACGGATATACGCGTCAACTTTCGACAGCGTGGGTACCTCTTTCTTGTAAATGCTGCCATGGCGGAACGTTTCGAACGCCGATACACAATACAAAAACAGCTAGGCGCGTCCATTGAACGACTTGATGTTGAAACGATCCATGCACATGTACCTGATCTTAAACTCGACGACATTGTATTTGGTCTCTTCGGACCTGAGGATGGATACACCAATCCAAAAGCCGCGCTCTCTGGATTTCGACATCTGGCCATGACAGCCGGAGCCACGTATCGAACAGCCACTGTCACCGGTTTCATCACAGAGCATGGACGTGTTCGAGGCGTTCGGCTCGATACGGGTGACTCGGTCGAGGCACAAGCAATTGTCTGCGCTGCCGGCGCGTTTACAAAACCCCTAGCGGCACTCGCCGATATTGATCTCCCGATAACACCTGTACGACAACAACTCTTCCGGTGTGCGCTCTCACGGTCATGGCCGCACCGCTTTCCCATGGTCATTGACCCAAGCGGCGTTCACTGGCGACATGACGACCCAGAAGAGTCTGGCAACCAAGACCGGATTGTGGTCGCATACACCAAGCTTGATGAACCAGCAGGGGAAAATTTTGATTGCGACATGCAACGCTGGCAGACGGAGTTCCGACCACCTCTCATTGCACGTTTACCAGCACTGGCCGACTCGGCACTACTTGAAGGCTGGGCGGGGCTCTATGAAATGACACCCGATCACAATCCGATCCTTGGTGAATACCCAAAACAGTCTGGCTTTTATGTTGCGACTGGATTCAGTGGTCACGGTTTGATGATGGCTCCTGCGACCGGTCGAGCCATCGCAGACCTTTTAACAACCGGTGCATCGAATACGCTCGATATCGGTTCATTTGACCCGGAAAGATTTACGCGAGGCGAACTCTTCTGGGATGATGCAATGATTTAAGAAGGACAACCTGTTATGACACCCAAGATGTGGTACTCATATGCGCTTCAAGATGCCTCACGTCGCCGCATTCCTGAACTCGAACCATTAATCACAATGCTTCACCAAGCAACTGTTGTGCTGCGGCAGGCCAACTGGACCATGCCGCCGTCTGCAAAAGCCACAGATGAAGAATCGCACGGGCCTTCATGAATAACGTCTCCATCACGACACTCGTAGCAGAGCTACGATCCGGACAAGGTTCCTCTCTGGACCTCGTCAACTCTTGTCTCGACGCAATCGAAAAACAAGACGATGTCTTGAATGCATTCATCACTGTGTTCGCTGATGATGCACGTAGACAGGCTCGTAATGCAGATACGGCGATCTCTGACGGGCACGACGTTGGTCCGCTGCACGGC
>CAUZRA010000287.1:0-2808 GCA_963582035.1 Vicinamibacteria bacterium
GAAAAAACCTGTTTCGCCGCTTGTGTTTGCATGCGGATAATGCGCGTCGCGTATTCCAATCCGTACATCTTTTGTAACTTGGAGAATGGCCAGTAATGGAGGGTTGGCGTGCAGTGGCCCAAGTTTCGGCCGGATGCCCCGTAGCCAACTTCTTGAGCCTCAATAACCATGACGTCTTGGCCCGCCTCGGCGAGGCGTAAAGCCGTTGTTAGGCCGGTGTACCCCGCGCCGACGATGGCGATGTCGCAATGTAATTGCGCCTCTAAGGGTGCCAGGGAAAGTGGTTCGGCGGCCGTCCTAAACCAGACGCAGTTGGCATCCAGATCGGTTGTGATTTTCATCGCTTGTTCGACATCCACTCGGGGTGTGTCATCAGTTTAGAGGAGTTTTAATCGAAAATTCACACCAGGTTCTCAGGGTTGATATAGTGGGCCCATATTGTGTTGATGGTGTCTTAAATCGAAGCTTAGGTATACCTTTATGATCGATCAGTCTGCAAGCGAGTCTGTTCAGGCCACTGAAATTCAGCGTGAAGCTTCCGGAGCGAGTGTCGAGTACACAGATCTTCGATTGTTAAACGGGACCTATTGGAACGCACCGCCAAAAATTTGTCGCGGCGATGTCTTGTTGGCGTTGGATAAGGAACAATGCGGGACCGCCACGCGACTATGTCTTGATTTGTTGGTCGACAACTGGAATCAGGTAGCCTTCGGTCCCTGTCTGGAGGGTGCGGTATTTGAGTTGCAGCAGGAGCATCGACCGGAGAGAGTGTCAATGCTGGATGGCTATTTGACGCTTTTTCTGGGTGCGGCTGGTGATGCGCACTTTCACTTATGTACTGATGTTCATCGCGGACTGGGGCGCGAAGGAGTGGACCCAGTGGTCGCGAACCGGCGCCAGTGTTCGCGTGTTTCATTTTATCGGGAGTTTGGTGAGGGCCGGTGTGTGCCCGGATCATGGGGGGTCAGGCTGTGGAACGGCGATGGCGATCAGATGTGTACATTTTTTCTGCCCAATCCGTTTCTTAATGCTGAACAAAAGTTGCAATCCCCCGATTGGTCTCGACTCTCGCTGTGGAATGAGTTGCGCGCACGTTATCTCGGGGAAACAGTGCCTCAGTCCATTCCCGAGGACGATACAGTTCGCTCAACGCAGTTAGCGAGCGCTGAGATTCGAGAGATTGATGGTCCTGAGGGACTTGAGCCGACGCGTTATGGAGACTGGGAGCGCAAGGGCAGGGCGATTGATTTTTAAGTCCTGGGCCCATTTCCAACAATACGCTGCGAAGGTTGTTCCCACCACAAACGTCCTAACCCTGGTCCGTAGGGCGTGCGTGTCTGTCACCTTTGTTGTATTGAGTTTTGCGCTAGGGTCGTCTTCATCTCTGGCCGGTGAGGGGCTGAAGAAATATTCGATTGGCTATCGGTTGTGTGTGGACACCGAGGGACCCAATTGCCAGAAGCTAAGATTAGGTGATCGTTATTATTCGACCCAGCATTATGCCAAGGGCTATCTATACGCTTGCCGACCCGCTAATCCGAACGCCCCTGGGAGTACCGAAAGTCGGATTACCTGGATCGACTTTGATCAACAGCATTGGAATTTTCTGGAGAAGCCCTGGTTACCTTCGGGAACGTTCAAACCTGAAGCGGGGACTTACCGCGAGGTACTCTCTCAGGGTCAGCGCCAGATTCAGGTCAATAATCTTCCGGTAGATAGAAAGATCGGCGATTGGCCGATGACCCAATATGCCGAGTTGACGCGGATCGACCGCAATCCAGGGGTTCCGAATGGCGGGCGCCCGAATATTTCATTGCCGATTAAACCAACGATAGGCGCAAAACCAACCTGTGTCCCCATGGGCGTAATCGGCGTTACAAGAAATGGCGTGGTTTTGTATAACGCGAGTGATGGCAGAGGGGATGATGCGGTCGCGCGAGAAATTGTTGATCGGTTTGGCGGTCACCCGGCACACGATGAATACCACTATCATTTTGTTCCAGAGCGGCTTGATGCAAAGCCCTTGGCAAACGGACATTCTGGATTGATTGGTTGGATTATTGATGGGTTTCCCTTGTATGGGTATCGGGGCGTTGGTGGCATCGAGATGACCAATGCGGCGCTTGATCAGTGCCACGGTCATGAACACGACAGATTGGGTTATCACTACCACGCTACCATTGAATACCCCTATACCGTGGGATGCTTTCGGGGGGCGCCGCTTCGTTTGGTTGATCGGGGTAGGTCATCAAATTCGACGCCTGGGCATCAGAAGCACAGTGACTCGTCACTGTCAGGAGGCGGTGTTTCCCGAGTTGACCCGGTGAGGGCGGTAGCAGACGAATTGGGATTGAGTTATGCAGCGCTTCGCCGTGCGGTGGGCCCGCCTCCCCCTAATATCCAACGAGCCGCAAGACTCCTGGGAGTCGACGCCAGCGTCCTTAGGAAATCCTTCGAACGTCATCGACCGTGACGAGGCCAGTTGTACGTTTGGGTGATTGGAGGAACTCAGCGACTCGAGTCTGATTGGCGTTATTGGGGATCACCGTGTATAGTCGCGCCTCCTCTGAAAGAGGCGTAGTACGTTTCTGACCTTCCACTTGTTTTCTTATCACTTGTAATCTGGTTAGCGGCGTTGTTTGTGTACTTAAGGCTGAGGCCTGGGGCACAAATTGAGTGAGCCGGGTTTTGTAATGGCATCAGTCAACCCGCCAGAGTTCAGGTAGTCAATCAATCGAATTATCCATCCGACTGATGGAAGGGATGTTATTGTGCTTTTCAAAGAGTTAAATCTAGACGAGAGGTTGT
>CAUZRA010000288.1:0-2805 GCA_963582035.1 Vicinamibacteria bacterium
GGCTTTTGCCGCCGACATCGCAAATGCCCCACCAGACCCGATGGCCACAATCCCGTCATCGGGCTCAATTAAATCGCCTGTGCCAGACAACAAAAACGTGGCAGTTTCATCGGAGACAACCAACATCGCTTCCAAGCGTCGCAACACACGATCGCTTCGCCAATCCTTCGCAAGTTCGACAACAGACCGTTCAAGATTCCCACGATACTGCTCAAGTTTGGCCTCAAATCGAGCAAACAACGCAAACGAGTCAGCAGCTGAACCAGCAAACCCAGCTAACACTTTATCGTTGTAGAGACGACGAATCTTGCGCGCAGTTTGCTTCACCACGGTATTACCAAATGTTACCTGACCGTCGCTTGCCATAACGGTCTTCCCGTGCCTTCGTACTGCGATCACGGTAGTACTCTTAAATTCTGATGGTTTATTCATTGTTCTATAACCTTGTCACGTGAAGTTTTCTTAAACATCCAATACAACGGAATACCCGCTACGATACAAACGATGCCTACACCGGATTCTAATGGTTGCCGCCACACGTAGTTCACGACCATTACGGCACTGACTGCAACAAATACAGCCGGGGCAACTGGATAGCCCCATGCCCGGAACGGGTGAGAAGTTTCTTGAATGTTCTTCCGCAATACAAACAACGCCGCGACCGCTGTGCCAGCGAACAGCGTCACCGCAAACCCAGTGTAGAGCAACAACTGGTCAAACGTTCCAACTAACACGAGAACCGCACTCCAGAGGCTCTGCACGACAATCGCGACAGTCGGAGTCCTGAACGTAGGGTGCACGCGTGCTGCTGCAGATAAAAACTGACCGTCTCGAGCCATGGCGTAGTAGACGCGAGGCCCAGCCATAATCATCGCGCTGACACTCGCAGCAATCATCACGGCCGATGCCGCTGCGATTGACGTGGCCACCTCCGGTCCCAATAAACGCCCAGCTACTGCATCGATTACCCGCACATCAACCGCAGCAATCTCATGCAGTGGCATCGCAAAAACGTACAACACATTAAGGCACAAAAAAATCACGACAACAGTAACCGTACCTAAGGCCATCGCCAATGGAACATTTCGTTCCGGATCGCGTATCTCGCCAGCTAGATACGCGGCTGCATTCCAACCAGAAAAACTGAACATAATAGGGATCAAGGCAAGAAGCCACAACTCGCCGGCAACCGGCTGATTAGCAACCGAAAAGTTCGCGATAGTACCATTGCCAATCGAAAACCCTGCCACGATCAGCATTACTAAAACCGCGACTTTCGATATTGCAAGTATATTTTGAACCAAACGTCCTGGACCAAGACCTCTCACATGAATCACCGTCAAAACAGCGATTAATGCAAGTGCCACAAGGGTCTGCGATGACACAGTCAATGAGAAAAAGACCAGAGGTACTTGGAACAATGGCAACGAATCAGTCACCATCGGAAAGAGCTGACCAACGAACGTCGCAAACCCAACTGCAGAAGCTGCGATAGCTCCTGAGAACCCAGCGATAAACGATGTCCAACCCGTTAAAAACCCAATCGTCGGACCGAATGCCTCTCGAAGATAAACGTATTCTCCCCCTGCGTGCGGTCGCAGGACGGCTAATTCGGCATACGCCATAGCTCCAGCAAAAGCGAGCATCCCACCGACACCCCAGGCAGCCAACATGAGCCAGACATTTGGAATCCAGCCGGCCACAAGTGCCGGCACGATAAAAATGCCACTGCCAATGACATTGGAAACAATAATTGACGCGCCATCAATCGGACCAAGACGTCGCACCAGTGAAAGTGAGCGAGTCTTTTCGAGTTCGACCCTTCCCAAAGAAGTCACTGCGTCAGAAGTTGCCGATCGATCGGAAACTCAGCGACAGACTGCCACTGCTCAGCACGGTGTTTGGCTTTGAGTTCAAGCTTCACATCCACGAAACTTCGATGCTGCAACATCTCCGCAACGCTCTGTGGTGGATCGCCGGTATAGCCAAGTGTATTCACCATGGTAAATGGCCCAATTTCTTCGCCGGGACCAATACCTTCCCGAGGCACAGCGCGGACCAACAAACTTCCCCACTCCTGTACTTCGCCCGAACACGTACCGGCCTCAGGATCAGCTGGCGAAACGGTATTATCCGGAGTGTCTTGGCCTGCGTAGACCACTTCACATCTCCGAAAAATACCATTCAACTGAAGTAACCCTATTTGATCATCAGAAATATTCTTCAAACTGAATTCAATCGTTGGCACAAGCTTGTTTCGACCGAGATTATCAAGTCCGGCGTCCAGCCAGCCCGTAGTGATACGCGTAACCGAAACCCCATTCTTCGCATCAAGAGGCGCAGAGCAACCGCCGCTAATTGCGACAAAGGCGGCCAACGTTATAAATAAAAGTCCCTCTCGCCAACGACGAAAAAAATGCATTTGGCGATTGTAGCCTACGTGACAGTCTGTACTACTATTAGTTCAGATCACCCAGCGTTAATCCAACCAAAACATGCATTCAATCCCTGATAAATCAAAAGCTATTCTCCACCTGCGACAACTACATTACGCACCGCTGCAGCAACTTCTTGAGCACGATATAGTGATCGTTCTGTGATTCAGCTCTCTGGACTACATAAATCATTCGGCGGACGAACCTTATTCGACAAGGTTTCATGGCATATCCAATCGGGTGACCGAGTCGGGCTCTGCGGAGCAAATGGCGCCGGAAAAACGACGCTACTAAAAATGATGGCAGGTGATGTGGAGCCTGATGGCGGCTCGATTGCTCGCGCGGGTGACATTACTGTCGGATATCTTCC
>CAUZRA010000289.1:0-2795 GCA_963582035.1 Vicinamibacteria bacterium
ATTTATTCCACGATTTCTGCAATTGTTCCGGAGCCGACCGTGCGCCCACCTTCGCGAATCGCGAATCTGAGGCCTTTTTCAAGGGCTACCGGTGTAATCAATTCAACTTCAATACTCACACTATCGCCAGGCATAACCATTTCCACACCATCCGGTAAAGTCGCCACACCTGTCACATCCGTCGTCCGTAAATAAAACTGTGGCCGATACCCATTGAAAAACGGGGTGTGTCGTCCTCCTTCATCCTTATTCAGGACATACACCTCACCCTTGAACTTCGTGTGCGGAGTGATCGACCCCGGCTTCGCCAATACTTGGCCGCGCTCCACATCGTCCTTTTCGGTCCCGCGGAGCAATACTCCAATATTGTCGCCTGCCTCACCTGCATCAAGGAGCTTCCGGAACATCTCAACACCGGTCACAACTTTCTTTTCAGTATCTTTAAACCCAACTATTTCAATTTCTTCACTAACTAACACCTTGCCGCGTTCTACCCGACCCGTTACAACCGTGCCTCGCCCGGAGATCGAAAACACATCTTCAATCGGCATCAAAAATGGCTTGTCTATATCTCGATCCGGCTGCGGTATATAAGCATCTACCGCGGCCATTAGCGCATCAATAGATTTTTCACCCGCCTCATCACCTTCCAACGCCTTCAGCGCCGAACCTTGCACCACCGGAATGTCATCTCCTGGGAAATCATAGGAACTCAACAGCTCCCGTACTTCCAGTTCAACTAATTCCAAGAGTTCTGGATCATCGACCGCATCCACCTTATTCAAAAACACCACTAGCGACGGCACTCCTACCTGCCGAGCCAAAAGGATATGCTCCCGTGTCTGAGGCATTGGACCATCCGTGGCTGCCACTACCAAAATCCCGCCATCCATCTGCGCCGCCCCTGTGATCATATTTTTGATGTAGTCGGCGTGTCCCGGACAGTCAACGTGCGCATAGTGTCTGTTTTCTGTCGTGTACTCAACGTGCGCAGTCGCGATCGTGATACCTCGTTCCCGCTCTTCCGGTGCGTTATCAATCGAGTCAAACGTCCGAACCGAATTCGTCGGATCGTGCTTTGCCATCACCGCTGTTATCGCGGCCGTCAGCGTCGTCTTCCCGTGATCAATATGCCCGATCGTGCCAATGTTTACGTGCGGTTTCGATCGATCGAATTTTTCTTTCGCCATCGTTCGAGATCCTTTATCTCCCTTGAATACGCGCTACAATTTCTTCGCTGACGTTATTCGGCACCTGCTCGTACCGATCAAAGTGCATAGAGTAAGTCGCTCGACCCTGCGTTCGAGAACGGAGTTCGGTCGCATACCCAAACATCTCAGCCAGAGGAACGCGCGAGTCAACTATCTGTGTACCGCCACGAGCCTCCATGGATCGAACCTTGCCTCGTCGGCTATTAAGGTCCCCAATAACATCACCCATGTATTCCTCTGGCACGACGACTTCAACGCGCATTACCGGTTCCAACAAAACGGCCCCAGCCTTCTTCGCGGCGCCACGAAACGCCGCCGCCCCGGCCACCTTAAAAGCCACCTCCGATGAATCGACATCATGGTGGGATCCGTCATAGAGCGAAACACTAACATCTTCTATGGGATACCCTGCTAGAACGCCAGTCGTGAGTGCGTCACGAATACCATCCTCAACCGGCTTGATATATTCACGAGGAATTTTGCCACCAACGATATCATTCACAAATTCGAACCCATGCCCTGATTGTCCCGGAACAACGCGGATTTTCACGTGGGCATACTGCCCACGTCCACCGGTCTGTTTCACGTGACGACACTCACCTTCGGCTTGGTGAGTCAATGTTTCCTTATAAGCAACTTGTGGGCGCCCAACGCTCGCCTCAACTCCAAACTCTCGCTGTAATCGGTCGACCAAAATCTCTAGGTGCAATTCACCCATGCCAGACATAACAACCTGTCCGGTCTCTTCGTCAGTTCGCACCTGAAAAGTGGGATCTTCGGCCGTAAGCTTTGCTAAACCCTGACCAAGCTTCTCTTGGTCTGCCTTTGTCTTAGGCTCAACCGCCAGACTGATCACAGGACTCGGAAACTCCATAGACTCCAGCACAACCGGCTTCTGTGGATCACAGATCGTGTCACCTGTACTCACACTCTTCAGACCAACCGCCGCCGCAATGTCACCTGCAACAGCCTGTTTGATTTCTTCACGCTTATTCGCGTGCATCTGAAGCAAACGACCAATACGCTCTTGGCGACCGCGTAGCGGATTAAGCACCGACGTACCAGTTTTCATCACGCCTGAATAAACACGGAGAAATGTAAGCTGGCCGACATACGGATCGGTCATCACCTTAAACGCAAGAGCCGAAAATGGTGCGTCATCATTAGCTGGTCGCTCAACGAAATAATCGTCATTCTCTTCAGTGCGATCGGGATGTGTCCCCGTAATAGACGGAACATCTTCTGGCGAAGGCAGGTAATCCACGACAGCGTCAAGAAGGGGCTGCACGCCCTTGTTCTTAAATGCCGAGCCACAAACCACCGGAACGAATGGTACGTCTTCTTTCCGAAGCGATTCGATCGTGCGACGCCGCAGTGTTTCAATAATCTCTGACTCGGGCAGTGGTTCTCCGTGTAAGTACTTAGTCAGTAACTCATCATTAACCTCACTGACTTTTTCGACCAGTTGCTCTCGAAGAGCGCGAGCTTCCTCTAGGTATTCATCTGGGACTTCTTCGACAATCGATTCTGCACCAAGCGTTTCATCTTTATAGCGAACGGCCTTCATACGTACGAGATCAATAA
>CAUZRA010000290.1:0-2791 GCA_963582035.1 Vicinamibacteria bacterium
TAGATGTTCCTGTAATAGCGTTGTCGCAATTGAGCCGCGCGCCCGAGTCGCGTTCTGACCATCGACCGCAATTGTCGGATCTTCGCGAATCCGGTGCGTTAGAGCAGGACGCGGACGTTGTGATGTTTATTTTCCGAGAAGATATGTACGAAGAAACGCCGGCAAATCAGAATACGGCAGAAATTATTGTGGGCAAGCAGCGTAATGGCCCTACTGGGTTAGTTAAACTAGCTTTCTTGAAGCAGCAGACACGTTTTGAGAGTCTGGTGCAGCAGGATTACCAATAGCGGAACGTCTGGAGACCGGTGCGACCGACTCATGCGGTCGTCGATCTTGACGGCCTGACTGCTAACTACGTGGCAATTGGACGCCATCTGGCGACCCACGAAGCTGTTGCCACCCCTCGCATAATTGCCGTTGTTAAAGCGAATGCATATGGACATGGTTCTGTCCCGGTCGCGCACGCACTCGAGAAGGCAGCGGCTGACGGTTTGAACACCTCACTTATTCTTGCTTGTGCTGATATCGAAGAAGGTGTGGAGTTGCGACGCGCCGGTGTTACTGCTCCAATCCTTGTATTTGGTGCGCTTAGTGTGAGTGACCTTGAAGGTGTCTTTGATTACTGTTTAACGCCTACAGTGTCTTCACCTTTTGCAGCAGAAGCTCTTGAACGAGCTGCCATTCTAAGAGGTGTCCGCATCGCTGTTCATCTCAAAATTGATACAGGGATGAATCGATTTGGGTTTCGGTTTGACAATCTATTGAAGACCCTCCCACCGGTGACAGCCTCAGATCATATTGCTATTGAATCTGTGTATACACATTTTGCAACTGCGGAGCAGGAAAAAGAGCCGTTGTTTGGAATACAACAGACTCGGTTTGAAAAGATTCGTTCCGATGCCTCGAATCTCAACATTGAAAATGTATGCTGGCACGCAGCAAACAGTGCTGCACTGATTCGAGATCACTCCACGTGGTACGACGCAGTTCGTCCAGGTTTGTTGCTCTATGGTGTGGTGCCTCCGCCATTTGAGACACCATTAGGGATGGAACTTCGCTCTGTGATGTCTTTGCGTACCCGTGTGGTTTCCGTAAAAGGGATGCGCTGTGGTGAAACCTCTGGATACGGTGCGCGATTTGTCGCAAATCGTCCGATGAGAGTCGCAGTGATTCCTGCTGGGTATGCGGATGGGATGGATCTTAGACTTGGAGGGAGAGGCTCGGTATTAATTAGGGAGAGGCGTGCACCCATTATGACGGTGTCGATGGATTCGACCATGATTGATGTAACCGATATTTCGGCACATCCGGGCGATGATGTTGTAGTCCTTGGTGAGCAAGGAGACAATCGTATCGATGCACGTGAAATAGCAGCGTCCGTCGGGACGGTTCCGCATGAAATTCTTTGTCGAATTGGTTCTCGGATTCAGCGTACGTATAACCGGGAAACCGTGAACCCGTAGCATTCTATTTATGTCAAAGGTAAAAGCACCACGCTCGGCGTTCGTCTGCCAATCGTGCGGGTCGCATTCGCCTAAATGGGTTGGAAGGTGTGCGGATTGCGGCACTTGGAACTCACTCCTTGAAGAGCAAATTCAACCGCAGAACCCGACGTCTGAATTCGATCGGTATGGAATTGCAAGCGGTTCAAATAAGGCTAGTTTGTACTCCGATGTGGATATGGTGACGACGGCACGCCTCCCGAGTGGGATTGACGAGTTTGATCGAGTGCTTGGAGGTGGGATTGTACCGGGTTCGGTGGTGTTGATCGGTGGCGAGCCAGGCATTGGAAAGTCGACTCTATTGCTCCAAGCGGCAGGACAAATTGCGTCTACTGTCGGCACGGTTCTTTATGCGTCTGGTGAGGAGTCAGAGCACCAGGTGAAGGACCGAGGACAGCGTCTTGGCATAGCGGCCCCAGATCTATATTTGTTTGCCGAAACTTGCGTTGAAAAAATCATTGAACAAGTAAATCGCCTTAACCCTTCGTTGCTTATCGTCGATTCAATTCAGACGGTATTTTCGTCACATATGCAGGCCGCGCCTGGGAGTATCGGTCAAGTTCGTGAGGCAGCAACCCACCTTCTTTTTATGGCAAAACGGAAGGATTTGCCGATTTTCCTTGTGGGTCATGTAACTAAGGATGGTGGCTTGGCTGGACCGAAAGTTTTAGAGCATGTTGTGGATACTGTTCTCTATTTTGAAGGCGAACGCCATCACTCGCATCGCGTAGTGAGAGCGATCAAGAACAGATTTGGAGCAGTTAGCGAGCTCGGCGTTTTTGAGATGACTGGTTCAGGTTTAAAGCCGGTGCCTAATCCCTCGCGTCTCTTTCTGTCGGACCGAACTGCCAACGTACCTGGTTCGGTTGTTCTCTCCTCTATTGAGGGTTCGCGTCCCATCCTTGTTGAAATACAGGCGCTGGTAACCAGTGGAGTCTATGGTACGTCTAGGCGGATGACGAGTGGGATTGATCAGCAGCGACTGTCTTTACTTCTTGCGGTGCTCGAAAAACGGGCCGGATTAAATTTGGCTGGAGAAGATGTGTTCGTCAACGCTGCCGGCGGCTTGGCGATCCATGAACCAGCAGCGGACCTAGCGGTCATGGCCGCGGTGGTATCGAGTTTTCGCGATCGCGGTGTTCGTCCCGAGACGGCAGTTTTTGGCGAAGTGGGGCTTGGTGGTGAGGTTAGAGGGACGCCCCACGCAGGTCTTCGTATTAAGGAAGCCGTACAACTGGGATTTTCGCGATGCGTGGTGCCGGAGGCAAACAGTGCGGAAAAACATCCGG
>CAUZRA010000291.1:0-2713 GCA_963582035.1 Vicinamibacteria bacterium
AACGACTGGGTTATCCCTCGAGAAGCCAGGCCATAGCCGAGTCGCACTTTCCGCAAAAGGCCGTGGCGCTGGAAGAGTTGAATCAGTTTCGGACGTTAGCTCAGCAGCGGCTTGTGTTCGATGAATTCTTCTTTTTTCAGGCAGGTCTTGCGTTGAGGCGCCGTGAGTTAATTAGTGTAAAAAAAAATCATTCGGTCACGGTTAATGATCGAATAAGGGCGGCAGCACTCGAGGTATTGCCATTTCGCCTGACTGGCGATCAGCGTTTGGTACTAAAAGAAATCGTATCAGACCTGACAAATCCAGCGCCCATGCGGAGGTTGTTACAGGGAGACGTTGGTTCTGGTAAAACTATTGTCGCTATTCTGGCTGCATTAGTAGCGATGGAGAACAACCTGCAGGTTGCGTTGATGTCGCCGACGGAACTATTAGCGGAACAACATTTTTCTAGTCTCAAGCAGGTGCTAGGCCGATCGCGATTTGGTCTGTCGTTGTTGACGGGTGCGACACCTACAAGAGAAAGACAGAAGCTCGCCGAGCAACTTGCAGATGGTAGCCTGCAGCTTATTGTGGGAACTCACGCGTTATTACAGGAAGACGTAGGGTTTCAACAGCTTGGCCTTGTCATTATTGACGAGCAGCATCGGTTCGGTGTCGCGCAAAGAGCCGCGTTGGGGGCGAAGGGCAGTACTCCAGATGTTCTGGTCATGACGGCAACGCCGATTCCTCGGACGCTTGCGCTGACCGTATACGGCGACCTGGCTGTGTCGAATATTTATGAACTACCGCCTGGGAGAATGCCAATCATGACGATAGCGCGGTCAGATGTTGCAAGGGCAGATATTTACGCTTTAATTCGGAGCGAAATAGCGAAAGGTCGGCAGGCTTACGTTGTCTGCCCACTGGTTGATGAATCCGAGAAACTTGATCTGAAGGCTGCGACGGAAATGTCAGAGGAATTAAAGTCCAGGATATTTCCTGAGAAAAGAATTGAATTGATCCATGGTCGAATCAAGTCACGGGAGCGAGAGCGAATAATGCATCTATTTGTAACTGGTGGCGTCGATATCCTTGTAGCGACGACGGTAATTGAGGTTGGTGTCGACGTGCCAAATGCGACGGTCATGGTAATTGAGCAGGCGGAACGTTTTGGACTAGCGCAATTACATCAGCTCCGTGGTCGTGTTGGGCGTGGGGCAGATCAATCGCACTGTGCCTTGTTGCATGGTGAGCAGATTTCGGACTCGGCGCGAGCTCGACTGAAGGTTCTGGAGCAATCAAACGATGGATTTGTTATTGCGGAACAGGATCTGAATGCGCGAGGTCCTGGTGATTTTTTTGGTACAAGACAATCAGGGATGCCGCTCTTCCGCGTCGGTAATGTAATTCGGGATCACGCTCTTATGGAACGTGCCAAAGATTGTGCAGATGAGTGGCTACAGGGTCGTGACGTGTCGGCGGAGGATCGTGCGAAGATGCAGGAAAAATGGGAAAGACGATTTGGTCTAGTCGGGGTTGGATAGGTGATAAGAATTATCGCCGGCGAGAAGAAAGGGCGCCAGTTGCTTGCGCCGACATGGAAAGGTCTACGACCGACATCGGACCGACTTCGTGAAACTCTATTTAATGTGTTACGCAATGATGTTGTGGATGCTAGGTTTCTTGATGGTTGTGCGGGAACCGGTGCTATTGGGCTCGAAGCAATGAGCCGAGGAGCTTCGAGCGTAATGTTTGTCGAGTCTGATCGGCGCGCGGTTACGGTCATTGAAAAGAACGTGCAGCGCTGCGACAGCGAGAAGGATGCGACAATTTTGTTTGGGACTTTGCCGGATGTTCTAGGACGGCAAGGAAAGCGGCCGTGCTTTGACCTATGTGTTCTCGATCCACCCTATGAATTTGATACTACGATGATCAATGCCATACTGACCGGCGTAAAGGGATACCTTGAAGAAGGTGGGCTGATTGTGCTGGAACGTGCCCGGCGGGCTGTGCCCGTTGAGGTGTCCGGGCTAGTGAATCGTCGCTGCATTACGTCTGGTGGCAGTGCTTTGTATTTTTATGGATAAGCAGAAACCCAAACTCGCGATATATCCAGGTTCCTTTGATCCGTTGACGAATGGTCATGTCGATATTATCGAGCGTGGTGCTCGGTTGTTCGATCGGATCGTTGTGGCGATCCTCGTGAACGGAGAAAAGGACCCTCTTTTTGGTTCGGTCGAGCGCAAGGAAATCGCGGAAGAAGTGTTTGGTGAATTTCCGAACGTAGAAATCGAGACGTTTGACGGTTTGCTGGTTGACTATGCAGCCGGTAGAGAAGCTGTCGTGATCGTTAGAGGCTTGCGAGCGATCTCAGATTTTGAGTACGAAATGCAGATGGCATTGATGAATCGGCGTTTAGATAAATTGATTGAGACGGTCTTTATGATGCCGGACGAACGTTATACCTACCTAAGTTCTCGGTTGGTTAAAGAGGTGTACGCGCTTGGTGGTTCGACCGTTGGGCTTGTGCCTGAGATTGTAGAGGCTCGACTGGCTTTGAAGCTGCCCCGCGGTAGTTGATCGTTACAGCGTGTCTTTCCGCGGACGTTACTCCATTTGAAATGCCAATAAAGATTTCAGAACGACTGGGCCGAGTGAAGTCGTCACAGACTCAGGAGGTGACGTTGGCTGCCCAACGACTTCGGAGGCAAGGTGTCAATGTCATCGATCTCGG
>CAUZRA010000292.1:0-2684 GCA_963582035.1 Vicinamibacteria bacterium
CCGGTTGGCTTCCACGTGACCAAGTGCTCGCATGGATGCGTCACGCCACCCTTCTTGTTTTTCCGTCATATGGCCCGGAATCTCTTAGTCGTGTGTTGCTTGAGGCGTGTGTTTTTGGGTTGCCGGTTGCCGCAATGGACACCGGAGGGACGGGTGACATCATTCTTCATGAGCAGACGGGACTTCTATCATCGACCGTTGACCAACTTGGTGTGGATATTGGGCGACTACGTCAAGACAGGAATCTGCGGCAACGACTTGGTTGTGCTGCACAGGAACATGTGGATGCAACATTTTCAAGTCGCGTGGTGATGTGTGAAATAGAGTCACTATATGAACGAATTTGCGAAGAGTCATCGCAGGGTTTGATTGGTTGATGATGTCTAGACGCTTGCATGTTGCTGTCGTGGCCCGTGCTGTCTCTCCGTTGCATGGAATAGGCGGTCTTGAAAGGTCTGTCGACGAACTTATTCATCACTTGCTTGCAACGGATGTAGAAATTACTCTCATTACGAAGCCGCCGGAACATGGGGTAGGCGCACATGATTGGCTCGAGCGAGAGGGGTTACACACACGTTTCGTGCCCTATCGGACATTTCCATTCGCCGGTCGACGTGGCACCACTGTTCTCGATCGGATTACGGCGTACCCGATTTTTGGCTGGCGAGCAGGATGTTCAGTACGGCAGCTGGTCCAAGAGGGACACATTCATGTTGTACATGGACACGGGGCGAGTGCGTTTGGATATGCCGTAGCGCGGTGTCAAGACCGAGTTGGCACTGTTCCCTTTGTCTTTAATCCGCATGGACTTGAAGAATTCGGGTCGGACAATTCAGTGAGCTCACAATTTAAGTCGGTTGCGTACAAACCTTTGCAATCTGTGGTTCGTCGCTGTGCTCTGGCGGCAGACCGAGTAATCGCTACCGACGATGCGCTTCTCGGGCCAGTGTTGCGGCACTTACCCGTAACGGAATCGGTTATTCGCGTCGTGCCGAACGCAGTGGACGTTCGACGTATAGATCGAGCCAGTGGATTTCTGACTGGTAACGAGTTTTCTGCTTCATACGGTCTCGACCAAGATGTACCAGTGTTGCTCAGCGTAGGTCGGATCGAACAGAACAAAGGATTTCAGATCTTGGCTGAAGCGCTTTCTCGATTAGATGGGTGCCAGCCGGGTATTCGGTGGCACTGGGTCATTGTTGGCATGGGCAGTTATGAGACAAAACTTCGAAAGCTTGTGCGGAGATTGTCGCTTACTGATCGCGTTACTTTTGTTGGTCAATTAAAAGAGCAAGAACTTCACGCGTGCTACCAAGCATCGACTTTATTTATTCATCCGACGCTTTATGAGGGGAGTTCTCTTGTTACGCTCGAAGCGATGACTCATGCCTTGCCGGTTATTGCGACGAGGGTGGGTGGATTGCCAGATAAAGTTAAATCTGGAGTGAATGGGTGGCTGGTTAATCCTGGAGATGTCGTGAGTCTTTCGCAGGCGGTTGGCAATGCCCTTTTCCAGCGTGATCGGTTAGCAGATATGGGACGTGCTGGCCGAGCAATTGTTGAACGGAAATTTGCTTGGTCTGCGGTTGTTCAGCAATTACTAGGGCTATACGACGAATTACTGACACATGGTTAGCTGTGAAGAAGGTGTCGAATGGCTGTGATGACCTCTGGAACAGAAACTTTGTCAAGGCAGTCTGGTGTTCCGGAGGCGCATCGTGCAGGCGGACGACGGATTTGATTGCACGGCCGACACCAGAGTTCAGCGTGGACGACTTGTTGGTGGGAAGTTAGCGGAGCGTACCGCACAGGATCTGATGGTCCGAAAATCGCGACGACGGGAGTTCCGACGCTTGCTGCCAGGTGCATAGGGCCGGTATCACCGGTTACCAGCAATCTCAACCGCTTTAAGACAGCAGCGAGTTCGAGCAACGAAAGCTGGCCAATGAGGTTTATCAGATGAATTGATGTTGGAAGGTGTTTGACGACAGCATCACCAATTAATCGGTCAGCTTCGCTTCCTAGCAAGACGATGGTCGCATTGTCTTCATGTGACAGAATCGAGGCGGTTTCTGCAAATCTAGCCGCTGGCCATTGTTTAATCTGACGACCTCCACTGACGTTAATACCAATAAGCGGTGTGTGGGGGGTATCTGGACCGAGAAATTGACTGGTGCGTTGGTGCACGTGTTCGGGCAAGGGGCTGAGGAGGTGGTCAGTAGTAAGTGTGTCCTTATGATCGTTAGAGAAGATATGTTGTACCAAGCGTTGGGCATTGTCGGCTGTGTGAATCTTTGGTTCGTAGTCGAGTGCATCGGTAAGGAACCCGCCTCCTCCGCCTGTTCGGTACCCGAAACGCTGAGGAGCTCCCGATGTTGCAAGCAGTGCGTTGCTTCGAATATCCGGTTCAAAGTTAATGGCCAGATCAAAATCCTGTTGCTGCCAACCAAAAGCCATCTGTATTGCACTTTGTACCGAGGAGGATTTGTCTTTCCGCGCTAACCACGGGACATTCAGTAGCTCGATTCGGTCGACACCAGGAATCAGCCCGGCAAGATCGCTGTTCCAACTGCCCACGACCAGTTGTATAAAAGCATCCGGTAGATGTGCCCGAATGCGGCGCACGGCGCCAGCCACCATAAGTAAGTCCCCGATTCGTTCGAGGCGTAGTATTAGCACTCGCT
>CAUZRA010000293.1:0-2679 GCA_963582035.1 Vicinamibacteria bacterium
AATCTCAGGATCTAGGTGCCGGATTGTTTGATACAGATTTCAACACGTTATGCGAGTCAGAATCGACCCCGCTGCATATTGGCTCTCTTCCTGGGTATTTGCAGGGAATTCAGGATTCTTTGCAAGGTGGGGTTTGGAATGAAGGGGATGTCGTCATACACAATCACCCCTATTACGGTGCAAGCCATTCTCCTGATATTGCAATTGTTATTCCATGTTTTCACGGCGGTGAACTTGTAGGCTTTGGGGCCAACACAGCTCACCACCTCGATATTGGGGCGGCGACCCCCGGTTTGATCATTGATATACCGGATGTTTATGCGGAGGGAATGTTATTCGCTGGAACCAAGCTTTATGAAAAAGGTGTGCGTAACGAAGCGATATGGAATTTCCTCACCCATAACAGCCGCGCCAACCAACAACTGAAAAGTGATATTGAGGCTCAAGTCGCGTCAGCTAAGTTGGGCGTTCGACGCTTCCATGAACTGATCGAACGCTATGGAAAAGATACGATTCTTTCAGCGACGCACCAGTTGATGGACTATACCGAGCGAATTCTTAGGCAGAAGATCGAACAAATTCCCGATGGTGAATACCGAGCAGAAGGATTTTTGGATGATGATGGGAAAAATCGCGGTATACGCTTGCCTGTAAAAGTATGTGTACGCATCAAAGGGGATTCGATTGAGGTTGATCTGACAGGCTCGGCAGATCAAGTAGAAACGGGGTTTAACGTACCTTTCGAAGGATCAACCAAGGTGGCGTGTTTTTGTGCGATTCGCTCGCTGCTTCTCGATGCTGAGACCTCAGAAACACAGGTGCCTTCAAATGAGGGGTCGTTTCGGCCCATTCAGGTGACTGCACCCAAAGGTTCGATCTACAACCCAAAGTTTCCAGCGGCAGCAGAAGCCAGGTTTACCCAATGCAATCGAGTAATTGACTTAATCTACAAGGCGTTAGCACCGGTTTTGCCCGATCAAATTATTGCAGGAAGTTCCGCCTCATTGTCATTTGCCGCGTATTCCGGCGTTCGACCCTCGGGGGATTATTGGGTGTTTTTAGAAGTCAACGAAGGGGCATATGGTGGACGCCCCAAATCGGATGGCCCGGACAGTATTGATAACCTGATGGCCAATACTCGAAACAATCCCCTTGAAGACCTCGCAATTCACCTCCCAATGATATGCGACCGTTATGAGCTTCGCGACGATGTGCTTCCAGGAGCCGGTCGTTACCGCGGTGGGATTGGTGTTGTCAAATCACAGCGTGTTCTTACCGATGGGTTTATTACGCACGAAAATGAAAGACACCATGATGTGCCTTGGGGCATTTTCGGAGGCTGGCCTGGCGCAACTGGCAAGGTTGAAATCTACAACGTAGAGAATCCTTCCGAAATCAAGGATATGCCGGCTAAGTTTTCAGGCCTGAAAATCAACGCTGGCGATGTCCATGCATTTTACGCCCCTTGTGGGGGGGGTTACGGAGAGCCTTTGGAGCGTCCAGCAGCCCAGGTGCTGGATGATGTGCTCGATGATTTTTGTACTGTCGAGCACGCAAAAGCCGCCTATGGTGTGGTTGTGGATTTGGTCAACGAGCGGGTTAACGAAGCGGCTACCGAGTCTCTTCGGGCGCAAATGCGAAATCAACCCGCCCAGCCTGAAGCCAGTCGGCCCGCGCGCACGGACGTTAAAGCAGTTGATACTTTCATGTCTGTGCCGGCTGTCTCGGCGCCGCCAGTGGATGCTGTACCTACTGAGGGCGTAAAGACAGATCGTGTCGACACAATAGAGTCAATGGTCGAAGCTTTGCGGAAGGCTTATGGAGATGCGTGGGGTTTCGATGTTGTCTATCATTCGTCTTATCGTGGCCGAACTGAAGTGCGTGGGGAGTTGCGAGTGAATGGCATTTATGTATCAGAGACAGTGAGGTCTGAAGACGATGTTGAGCTGTCAGCAGGGAAAAGTCTACAACGTGTTACCGAGCAAAGTTTTTTTAAGTGCGTACAAAAAGCCCTGCTGAATCGGTAAATACTACGATCTGGTGAGCAGTTGCCCGTGTTCATCCTGCGCGGTCCAATAATTTCTATCTCGACCTAGACAAGTCCATTGGATACACGATCTCTAATATTTATTGCGGTAATGGTGGCAATAGCGGCGATTGGGTTGATCGCGTTTATTGTGCATTTAACTGTTCGAAAACGTGACAGTGCCCCATCGGGTTTCAGAGAGCAGCAGATCGAGGCCGGCAAGCCAAAATGGTTTGAATATCTATTAGCTGTTGTTGCGGTACTCGGATTGATTGCGGCTGTGATTGCCGTAATTGCGTATTGGTACCCGTTTGGGGCGGGGCATGAGTCCTCGTGGCGAAGTGGGACTCGACCTCTCGTTTTCTTGGTGGGCATGCTCTTGATCGGTGTTGTCGCACTAACCGTATTCATCGTCACCATCGTCAGTCAGCGCTTTTCGCCAGACCATATTTCTCAGGAGCAACATCTGCCCGATATCTCGCAAGTAGAGCCAGTAAGGGCGCCGGCGGGAATTCGTTTGTTGGGATTATTGGCGATTGCTATTGCCTTTCTGGCTTTAAATTGGATTGCAGTCGACAAATCGAATCAGTACTTGCTGATGGTCTACTTGATGTACCCCGCAACAATGGGGGTGGCCTTGGTGTTGTTATTCG
>CAUZRA010000294.1:0-2673 GCA_963582035.1 Vicinamibacteria bacterium
ACCACAGGTTAATTTGCGGGCGCGGAAAGGGTACTGGGCGATTACGGAGCTCGATATTCAACGTTCATTGAGAGCTGCGAGTGATGAGCCTCCGCGGGCAGTTGATGTTGCACTGGGTGCGTTGTCAGAACAGCGCCGAGGGCAGCTTGTCAGAACGTGGTTTGGAAGTTCCCGGGCTGACAATGGAAAGACGCGCATAACTTTTGTGTGGGAACCGGTGTTAGAGAGAGGACGACGAAGTACCCAGGCGTCCAGGATTTTGGTTACCGCAATGGGAAACAACGGCGATGCGTATTTTCGTGGGCGGGTTCCTGAGTCGGTGGGGCCGGGTCGAGGTACGACGGGAGATCGGAATAGAGCGAGTGGTTCTTCTGAAGGCGCATCTTTAGAGTTTGAAGCCGATCCAGGAGTGATGCAGGTCAGCCTTGCAATTGAAGGAGACGCTGGAGAGGTACTCGATCGGGACCGTAATGAGATTTCTGTGCCTGATTTCACGGCACCTGAGATTGTATTTAGTACGCCGTCCTTCATACGTGCACGTAATGCATTGGAATATCGAGAACTATCAGAAGATTGGACAATCCCGCCGACTGCTTCACGGGATTTTCGCCGAACGGATTACTTAATCGTTCGATTTAATGCCTATGCGCCAGGTGACCTGGTGCCAGAAGTTCACGCGCGATTATTGAATCGGCGCGGTGATGTGATGTTTCCGTTAACACTGAGGCCAGCATCAGATGGACAGCCATACCAGGTTGAGTTCCTTCCTTCGTTTCTCGCTCCTGGCGAATACCTCATCGAGTTGACGGCTGAAACGCCAGAGAGCGAAGCAACAGAGCTTCTAGCGTTTCGCTTGGGTGCCTAAAGTACGTGCATGGATTTTTCGAAGAAAAACAATAGTACTGTCGGTCTCGGTGTAGACGTTTCTGAAGATGCTAATCGTAAGTATCTATACAGTGCGCATGATTTGGCTGGTATTACATACGGCGAGGATTTAAATGATCCTGGTTCATTTCCCTTTACCCGTGGCATTCACACCACTGGTTATGGTGAAAAGCTTTGGACGATGCGTCAGTTTTCTGGTTTTGGAACGCCAGAGGAAACGAATCGTCGTTATCACGAATTACTGGAAGCAGGTGGAACAGGTCTGAGTGTGGCATTTGATTTACCCACTCTAATGGGGCGAGACCCTGACCATGGGCTTTCAATTGGCGAGGTCGGTAGATGTGGTGTCAGCGTGTCAAGTGTGGCCGACATGCGGAGATTGTTTAACGATATTTCACTCGAACAGATAACGACCTCGATGACTATTAACTCGCCGGCCGCAATGCTGATGGCGATGTATCTCGTCGTCGCACAAGAACAAGGGGCTGATTGGGCGAAACTTTCTGGGACTATTCAGAACGACATTCTCAAAGAATATATTGCACAGAAAGAGTACATTTATCCGCCTCATCCTTCGATGCGTCTTGTGACGGACGTCGTGGCGTTCTGTGCGGACCATGTGCCTCGCTGGAATACCATTTCCGTTAGCGGGTATCACATTAGAGAGGCTGGAGCGACAGCGGCTCAAGAGCTTGCGTTCACTTTGAGTGACGGAATGGAATACGTCCAACATGCAGTCGACTCAGGTCTTGATGTCGACTACGTTGCGCCGCGGATTTCTTTTTTCTTTAATGCTCACAATAACTTTTTTGAGGAAATTGCGAAGTATCGAGTCGCTCGGAAAGTGTGGGCGACGGCTATGCGCGATAGATTTGGTGCAAGAGATGAGCGGTCGCACAAATTGCGGTTCCATGCGCAGACATCGGGTGTGACACTTACGGCGCAGCAGCCTTACAACAATGTTGTTCGAACAACATTGCAGGCCTTGGCAGCGGTTTTAGGTGGAGCAAATTCATTGCATATTAATGCGCTTGATGAAGCGCTAGCGCTTCCGACCCGTGAGGCGGCGTTGTTGGCATTACGTACGCAGCAAATTCTTGCCTATGAGACCGGCACGCCATCTGTAATCGATCCACTCGGCGGTTCCTACTATATCGAAACATTAACAGGAGAATTGGAAACCAGTGCGCGTGGATACTTCGAGGAGATTGATCGGCGTGGCGGCATGGTGGCGTCGATTGAAGCTGGTTATCCGCAACGAGAAGTCGCGAACAGTGCTTATCGAGAGCAGCAGGCGTTCGATCGGGGTGAGTCGCCACTGGTGGGTGTTAATCAGTATGTTGACGGCGCGCCTTTATCAGTACCAACACTGTTGATCGATGATCAGGTGGCGGCTCAACAACTTGAAAGAATTGAAAGTGTTCGAAAGTCACGAAACGAAACAAGTGCCTTTCGTGCGCTTGAGGCTTTAGGTAGGGCAGCGAAAGGCACGGATAATCTTATGCCATTGATTATTGAGGCCGCGCGTACAGAGGCGACACTCGGCGAGATGTGCGACACACTTCGAAGTGTGTGGGGAGAATATGAAGAGTCTCCGGTAATCTAGTTGTTCTTGGTGTGCTATGAATCGAAACTCAGTTACTGGGAGGGTACGTGCGACGCATAAGAGTCGTTATCGCAAAGCCAGGGCTTGACGGTCATGATCGCGGTGCAAAGGTGATTGCTCGGTCTTTGCGAGACGCCGGTATGGAGGTTATCTATACGGGTCTTCGTCAGACACCGGAGCAA
>CAUZRA010000295.1:0-2659 GCA_963582035.1 Vicinamibacteria bacterium
CGTTTTTTATTTATGACGCAGGCTCGAATCGTGGCGACTCACTCAGAGAGGCTGTGATTTTGTTTCTAGCGGTGGCTTCCAACCATTCGTGTTCGGCACGAGACTTGCTCGGACCCATGATCCTCGAGCAAGTCGTTCCATCCGAAGTGATCTAATCGCAATGCCTTGAAGTCACCCAGCTAGCGCCTACTAAAAAATGACCATCGAGCACTACTAAAATAAAAAAAGACCCCTGCTAGCGCTATTAAAGTCGCCGGATGGGGTTAAAATCACTATCAGTACGATCGACGAATTCTGTTTTGTATTCGCCGTGCAGCACTTGTACAACGCCCATGCTCAAGGTCAACCGCAGTCGCAGGCCTTCGAACGGATAGCGACTCATTTCGACGTCCATGCAGGCCCGCGCGAGAATGTCCTTGGCTTGTGTGGCCGTCGCGTGGGGAAAGACAATGCCGAATTCCTCACCGCCATAGCAAGTCACGAGATCCGTTTCTAGCAACGTCGCACTCAGGGTCTGAGCAACGCATCGCAATACGTGGTCTCCGGCCTAGTGACCGTAGGTGTCGTTGAATTTCTTGAAATAATCGGTGTCCACAAGTGCCAGGGAAAGCGGTGTCTTATGGCGTGACTACTCGGATATGCGGCGGTCCAGTTCATAATCAAATGCCCGGCGGTTGGCATTGCCCGTGGGCGCGTCGGAAAGCGTATCGCCCTGATGCTTCTCATGAAGTTTTTGCATATGGAGTCGGCGATCGTCGCTCAAAGTTTTGATGAGCAGCACGGTCAGACTGAGTACAGCATTCCCCACACTGAGCCTCAGCTGGTTGCGTTCTAGGGGCTCGCTTAGGCTCGACCCCAGCCACCCACCGTTGCGAGAGTACCGACAAACTTACGAAATGTACATCTAGAGGCCCGCCGATTTTATTCCGGGAGCTTCATTTACAATCTTCCTGTCGGTTAGTATTGAGCTTTGCTCGATGGGGCATTGATTTTGCGATTCAGGGAGACTTATGACCTGCGGGCTACGGCCCGGTCAGCTTCCAGTTCTTTCTGGTTACGGACAGCCCGGTAGACCCTTTGTGCGCATCGTAGACCTTGTGCATATCTTCGATGGAATCAAAGTACCCAACAATGAACGCTGCGCTGAAAGATTCGCCAGCTTGGATTGGGCGGCCACCAAATTCTTCGATCATGCAAACGTAACCGCGTTGGTGACACCACGCTTCATACACCACTGCAGGATCAAGCGTCATTCCGGCCAACCATGGACCAAGCTTGCCGGACTCTGGGTCACGCAGCCGATAAGCACGAATGAAGCGTGCCGGCGGATGATCACGTCGATCTCGGCGATAGTTGAACAATTCATCGGGAGCAAAGTTGGAAAAGAATGCACTGGCCGGAATCGTGTGCCCGTCATCGAGCCGGCTATTCGTTAGCGGCAAATAACTCAGATAGATCTCGCTGAATGTGTCACCTTGACGATGCCTGATGTGTCCGGGCATATCGATGCGCAGGAACATGGCGTCGCTGCTGTTGACCGCGTCGATCCGATCGCTGGATATGAAATACCGCGTTCCTTGTGGGAAGACGATCGTCTGCGTCCACTTCGACCCAGTCTTCTTTGCCGGCGCGGCGGTCTTGTACGTAAAGGACGTGCGGACGGCGACGAAATCATTTCCGCGTATGACCTCGGGCGAAACTTCCTTTGCCTGCGTACAGATTTGTGGTCCTTCAATACAACGTTTCGGTCTTTTGCCATGTTCGGGCGTGTTGAACTGATAAACCAAATCCCCTTTCAAACGATCCCGATAAGCTTCATCGCTGCCTGGCTCCATGACCCAATCGACAATGTCCAGCCCAAATCCCACGTCCCGAAAGCCGGTCTTCTTATCCACCAGTGACCCGCCAGCGATACCACTTACATAACCCGTTTTTCGAACGGCCGCTTCGAGCTGCGATGTGGCAATCTTGATTTGTGTGTTATCTTCGGTGACTTCGAAGGTTTGCGAGTGCAAAGCCGCTGCGGTGAACAAGGATGCCACGAAACATCCCAATGTTAACAGTCGAACCATAATGTCATCCTCTCAACAGCGTTAGGCCCCAGCATACTCGACGGACAACGCCGGGTCGACCGCAGGAACGGGGGGGGGGTTCTTCAGCTTAACAAATTCGTATCCGAAATGACGAAATACCCAATGACGATTGTCACCCTTGCGTCATTCAGTAATTCCCAGTTCCGCTCGTTGGCAGGCTCTGCCTCAACGGGCAGGCGGAGCCTGCAAGACAGTGCGTTACGAGGCGGAGCCCCGTAACGAGTCGAACTGGGAAGTATTGTCATTCGTCGTAAGTGAGTCTGGTGACCCACGTGGGTCCTACTCATAGACCAGAATGGTCTTGATGCCCTGTGGTCCACGATGTTCGTAGTGCCACAGCGAGTCTGCTGGCTTCACTCGGTCAGTGATTAGCTGTGCCATTGCGCCGGGAACACGCTTGTTCATTTGTGCTAAATGGACTAGCGCGTCGCGGAAATCGCGTGGAGCCGAATTGACCGAGCCGATAAACACGTTGTTCTGCACCAGGCTCTGACGCATCAACAAAGCGGCATTCCGCATTTGAGGATCCGGTTTCCTGGAACTGCCCAACCATGCCATGATGCCAC
>CAUZRA010000296.1:0-2608 GCA_963582035.1 Vicinamibacteria bacterium
AGTGTGGGCGCTTGCCGACCTTGCCCGGTCAGACCGCCGGACGGCCTTTTTATTTAGTGGAGTCGTCCTGACATTGTTTTGTTTTTATTCCACGTTGGCACATTGGGACGCGGATAGGTCTTATGGCCCGCGGTATTTACTGCCTGGGTTGGCTTTTCTATGTGTGCCACTGGTGTCGTGGTTTACACTCAAATCTAGCGAATTGAAACGCCAGTTTCTTCTTGCAGTATTACTCGTTAGCACTGTTGTTCAAGTTCCGGGCGTACTCGTCGATTTTTCAAAGGTGGGGCATACCGAAGAAATCGGCTATCGGTCATTTGAACTTCGTCGCTGGGAATGGCAGTCCTCTGCGTTGGTCTTGAATACTAAAGCGGCACTTACCGCCGTGCCACGCAACGTACGTCATCTTGTCGGTAGTGAACGTCTACCAGCAGTCGAAGTAGCGGAAGGAGAGGCGCGTGATTTTTCGTCTCAATTCGCGCACAGTCTGGACTTCTGGTGGATGTATCTTTTTCATCTGGGTCTTGTTTCAACTCCACTTGTCATCGTGCTTGCCGGAATACCACTTGGCTTGGCGGGACTAATTTTAAGCTACCTTCGACGGTTGCTGTTCGTTGCAGGGTAGTATCGACGCCAGTGGCGGTCTGGTACATTTCTCGTGTGCGGCATTGTGTTGAGATCGTTTCGGCAAGGAAAGAAATATTGAAGGGAGACACCATGCGGTGCATGAAAGTCCTGAGCGCGCTTGTTATTACTGTTGTTCTACTGGGAAGCACCGGTAATGCGGAAGCCCAGTGTGAGCCAGACGGGGATGTTCAGTTTACCTGCGGTCCGATTAGCCCGGAGGATTTGGCTGTGGTGCCAGATTCGCCGTGGGTCATTGTTTCAAGTATGGAGGATGATGGGTATCTGTCTGTGATCGACAGTCGTGACCACAGCTCAGAGGTGCTCTTCCCCACCGCTAATTCTCGGTCAGAGCATGACCGACAGCGCTACGCGTCATGTCCGGGTATGACGGTCGACGGGTTTCGGCCGCATGGAGTTAGCCTGCAGAGCCGTTCGAATGGTGTTTATGAACTGTACGTCGTCCGTCATGGTCAACGGGAAGCGATCGAAATCTTTCAGGTTGAGATAGGCAGTTCGACTCCGACTATTACGTGGATTGGCTGTGCGGTAGCGCCAGCCGACCTTGGACTAAATGCGGTCGTGCCGCTTCCAGAGGGGGGATTTGCAGCCACAAGTCCACGGACTAACGATGTGTGGGAATGGCAAGCTGGGTCAGGATGGACATTGGTGCCAGGAAGTACGGGCATTGGACCGAATGGTCTTGAGGTTTCGCCGGATGGCCATTGGTTGTATGTGGCTGGCTATCGGGGACAGTTAGTCACTCGCTTGTCGCGTGGCATTACACCGGTTGTGAAGGAGACCGTACCCATTGGCTTCAATGTCGATAATGTTCATTGGGCATCGGATGGCACATTACTGGCGGCCGGCCATACCGCTCCGACAGACACGCGGGTTGGTGAATGCATGCGCGAAGGAATCTGTGAGGGGATTACGTCACGTGTGGCCCGAGTCGATACGGATGCAATGACGTCGAGAGAGTTTTTTACCTATCCAACAAACGACCATTTGATTTTGGGAACGGCGGCGATTCAAGTTGGTGAGGAAATCTGGGTAGGTGGAATCGCGGGCGGGGTACGGATTGCGAGAATTCAGGTTCCGTGGAGATGATGATCATTTCGTAGCTGAATTTCTATTTGTGCTGTGTCCGTAATAAATTTCAGTTTATGTCTGAGCCAGTAGTGAGGCAAGAACAAGAAGAGCGTGACCACCAGCAGTCGCCACATGCGGCTGAGAAGTGGAGCCTGGTTGATATCGGACGCCTGTTGCGACCGAGGCACTGGTTGAAAAATGTGTTTGTCGTGATGCCTATTCCATTTGCTTTAGGCGATGGTGGGGTTCTTGATCTGTACGTGTTGGGGATTGGGCTAGTCGCAATGTGCGCGGCGAATTCTGCGGTGTATGTCTTTAACGACTGGGTCGATGCCAGTCGAGATCGTGAGCATCCGGTAAAACGGTTTCGACCGGTCGCCTCGAAACGGGTGACTGAAACTACTGCAGTGATACTGAGTGCCGGATTAGCTATTTGTGCGGTCACCCTCGCTATTCTGAGTGCGAGGGTGATGGTTGTCAGTCTAATTGGTTCCTATATTGGTCTCCAGATTCTTTACTGCGTTCGTGGGAAAGAGCTACCTCTGGTTGATGTGTTTTTGCTTACATCTGGATTTGTTATTCGTGTTCTACTCGGGTGTGCATTGGTGTCCGCACTCCCATCCAACTGGTTATTACTCTGTTCATCGGCATTGGCAATGTTTTTGGCGTTAGCGAAACGTCGCGCTGATATCGTTGGTGGTTTGACTACACGACACCGCCCGAGTCTTGGTGGTTATAGCCGAATGTTTTTAGACCAGGCCCTGTCGGTGTCTGCCGGTATGACAATCATCGCGTATGCGTTGTACTGCATGGATGGACAAGGGCTTCTTCCTGGCAGGGAGTTTTGGTCGGTGCCGTTTGTTGTGTTTGGTGTCATGGAGTATCTCCGACT
>CAUZRA010000297.1:0-2596 GCA_963582035.1 Vicinamibacteria bacterium
TAGGGCATCAAAGACATCGAGACTCATACCTTCATGCGTCTTAATCAAATCATACCCATCCACCTTGTATTCCCGCGCACGCTGCGACGCCTCTTCTGGTGTTGTGACCGACGTACCATTCATGGAAACACTAGCAAGATAAAGTTTCGGGCCAAGTAGTCGTCCTCGTTCAATCGCACTCCGCAACGCAAACTGTGAGGGGTCGCCTTGCATGCCGCGGACTGTCGTCACACCATTCGCAACATATAAAAACAAAAGGTTTCTGACGTCTTCATCACTCATGCGTGGGTTTGGCAAATGCCCGTGCATCTCCGTTAGGCCAGGCATTAGGAAGTAGTCTTCCGCATCAACACTCGTGACGTCCTCAGCGACTGAAAATTGATCAACGTCACCGATTAACGACACCCGGCCGTTCTCAATCATGACTATCTGTCGTTCAAGCACACGCTCACCAGCATCATCCATTGGCAAGACGTTAACGTTACGGAACGCAAAATCCCCGTCGATAATTATTGGTGGATCTCCGCCACACCCAGCGGCAAGGATCGTGACGACAACCGCAACAAATATTTTCAACCTTTTACCTCTGGTCGCGAACTAGCAAATTCCGGTACGTGCCCTCGCTTGTACACCATAAACGTCCGCTTAAACGTGATTACAACTGTGCCATCTTGATTAAATCCGCGTGACTTCACTGTCACAATACCGACGTTCTGACGCGATCGTGAAACGCGTTTTTCAAGTACTTCACTATCCGAATAAATCGTATCGCCGTGAAACACGGGCGCCGGCAAACGAACCTCATCCCACCCTAGGTTTGCCATGACATTCACTGACAGATCAATCGTCGACTGACCGGTCACCAACGCCAACGTAAACGTTGAGTCCACAAGAGGCTTACCAAACTCCGTTTTCTCGGCATACGCATAGTCAAAGTGAATCTTATTGACGTTCTGCGACAACAGAGTCATCCATACATTGTCAGTAGCCAAAACCGTTCGGCCAAGCGGGTGCTCATAAACATCACCAACCGTAAAGTCTTCATAGACACGACCAGTCCATCCTTGCTGTACAGACATGATTTCCTTTCCGATGACCAAATGCTGAAATTGTAGAACAGGGACACTGCGCGCGACGCCAGACCAATCAAATAAGACCGTCGTCTCGCCAGGCTGACACAACCTCTGCCGGGTAGCCGAGTTCCTCCATAATGGCGTCGGTATTCGCACCAATGTCTGGAATTGGATCAAAACGAGACTCGACACCATCAATAGTTGCCGGCGGAAGAATTGCCCTTAGAGGACCCACACTCGTTGACACTTCACGCCAACGCTGACGAGCGGCCAATTGCTCGTGGTCAGCAAGTTGGGCAATTGAATTCATTCTCGCATTGGCAATCTTCGCCAAGTCAAGTCGAGCAATAATTTCCTCCACATTCAACTTCCCGAATACTTCATCGATTTCTGCTTCCAGTGCAAGACGCTGTTCCACCCGCTTCGCGTTACTCTCAAAACGAGCGTCGATGGCCAACTCAGGACGCTGGAGTACCTGGTCGCAAAACCGAGCCCACTCTCGTTCATTTTGTAACCCCAAAAACACGGTCTCACCATCTGCCCCCGTAAATGGACCATACGGTGCAATCGCCGCGTGATGTGCACCACTACGTGGCGGTGGCGATCCACCATACATCGTGTAATAGAGCGGAAATCCCATCCACTCCGTTAACGCTTCAAGCATCGATACTTCAATGGTCGCGCCATCACCGGTACGTTCTCGACGGAACAGCGCGGTCAACACGCCAGAATACGCGTACATTCCTGCCGCAATATCAGCAACAGGAATCGACGATTTCACTGGCTCCGTCTCTGTTCCAGTAATCGACACTAACCCGGCTTCCGCTTGTACTAACAAGTCATACGCTTTCTTGTCTCGATACGGCCCCGTCGACCCGTAGCCGGACACATCGCAAACAATGAGCTGGGGGCGGCGCTCGCGAAGTGTGCCAGCATCAAGTCCCAAACGACCGGCCGCCCCGGGTGCCAGATTCTGGACAAAAACATCGGCACGCTCAAGCAAACGGCTGACTACATCCCTTGCCTCGGGCCGTTTTAAGTCGAGTGTTAAGGATTCCTTTGATCGATTCAACCACACAAAGTGACTAGATAATCCTTTAACCGTTGAATCGTACGCACGTGCGAAATCACCGACTTTCGGCCGCTCCACTTTAATCACACGAGCACCGAGGTCGGCCAGTTGCCGAGTCGCAAACGGAGCGGCAACAGCCTGCTCAAGAGTAACCACCGTCACTCCGTCAAGAGGACCGGCCATCAGAAAGACCGCGGTAACCCAAGCACGTGCTCTGAGATGTACGAAAGGATCAAATTCGTTGAGATGGGCGCAACTTGATACAACCGTGTTTCACGAAATTTACGCTCGATGTCATACTCCTTTGCAAAACCAAATCCGCCGAACGTCTGAACCGTAACATTCGCGGCCTCCCATGAAGCATCAGCCGCAAGCAGTTTCGCCATATTCGCCTCCGCACCACATGGTTTACCACTGTCAAAGAGTTCTGCTGCACGCACCCGCATTAAAT
>CAUZRA010000298.1:0-2592 GCA_963582035.1 Vicinamibacteria bacterium
TGGTAAAGGTCGGGAGCAGCCTGGCTACCAGCTTGCGCCGAGAGAGCCGATTCCATCGTGACGGCGACCAAAAAAAGTCCCGTCACAAGCACAAGCCACGATGTGCGGTTCACGGGGCATTCTACCCTGCGTTATGATGAGACACGTCACTACGGTCACCTAAGCGAGGACACTATGCGAAAGCACTTCCATTCCTGGTCGGTCATCGGATCACTACTTCTTACGATGAGCTTCACTGCATTGCCCATGCACGCGCAGCAAGGTGCGCCAACAAATGGCGAATGGCCAACCTATGGTGGCGACCTTGGCGGGACAAAATACTCTCCACTACGTCAAATCGACCGGAGTAACTTCGAAAATCTTGAAATTGCATGGCGGTGGCAATCTGCCGATGCGTACCTAAGTATTGACACCCCTGGCGGTGGCGAATGGCGGGCCGAAGCACCTCTCATTTTCGATGAACTTCTTCGTCGCGATCCCGACCGATGGCGCGACGCCCAACCCCCCTATCTGACTAACCTAAAGGCCACACCACTAATGGTAGGCGGACGGCTTTTCATTAACATGCCGACCTCACAAATTGCCTCGATCGATGCAATAACGGGTGAAACTCTTTGGGTCTACAACCCGAAGACCTACGAAGCAGGTACCACCACGATGTCTGCCCGGTGGAACCAGCGCGGCGTCGCCTACTGGTCTAATGGTCCGGACCGCGAAGATGAAAGAATCTTTGCCGGTACAGGAAATGGCTATTTGATTTGCGTTGATGCAAAAACCGGAGAACCCTGTGCTGATTTTGGTGAAAACGGCTGGGTCGATCTCGTCGCTGACCTGCCTCGGGCGGAACGAGGTGACCGAGATTGGCTAAACGCACTCCTGTATTCCGTTCAATCCCCACCGCTTGTCGTGGGTAACACGATCGTCACTCCAGCATCGATTTCCTCTTGGAACATTACCAAAGAAGCTCCTCCTGGATGGATGCGTGGATTTGATCCGATGACCGGACGAACTAAATGGACTTTCCACACCATCCCACAAGGCGATGAATACGGCAACGATACGTGGGCCGGCGATTCATGGCGTGTCACAGGCAAGGTCGGAGTCTGGTCATTGATGAGTGCTGACCCTGAACTGGGATTAATCTACCTTCCGACCAATACTCCTGCACCTGATTACTATGGCGGGCATCGTATTGGCGACAACTTATTTGCGGAAAGCGTCGTCGCACTCAACATCGAAACAGGTGAACGAGAGTGGCATTTCCAAGCGGTACATCATGGACTCTGGGACTGGGACTTTCCTGCCGCGCCCAACCTGGTTGACGTCGTGGTTGATGGCACACCGGTCAAAGCTCTTGCGCAGATCAGCAAGCAGGGCTTCACCTATGTGTTTAATCGTGAAACTGGCGAACCAATTTGGCCGATCGAAGAGAGGCCCGTCCCGACTGATACAGACCTCCCCGGAGAAATCCCATCATTAACGCAACCGTTCCCGACCAAGCCCGAACCGTTTGAATACCAAGGAGCGGAAATCGACGACCTTGCTGATTTCACCCCAGAAATCCGCCAAATGGCTATCGAGGCAGTGCAGGACTATCGGCTGGGCCCCATCTTTACGCCACCTATGTGGGATGGCACGATTCAGCGACCCGCTGCCGGTGGAGGTGCCAACTGGTCTGGAGCAGCCTTTGATCCTGAAACTGGCGTGCTGTATGTCCCTTCAAACAACGCGTACTCTGTCATGCAGTATCGAGAACCGACCCCAGGTGAAGGTGCGACACTTGATGTGATCGAGCGTCGGGGTGAAACGCGTACACGACCCCAGATGCCACAAGGGCTGCCCTTATTTAAACCGCCCTATTCCCGCATGACCGCAATCGACTTAAACACTGGGGACCACGTTTGGATGAAACCAATGGGCAACGGCGACCGCTTTCGTAACCACCGCCTCCTACGCGATCTCGACCTTCCGCCACTTGGAGGCGACAGCAGTCGTGCGGGCCCCCTTCTTACCCCCGACCTATTGCTCTATGCCTTGACCACTGGCGGATCAAACAATGACGGACCTCGCCTTGTCGCACTAGACAAAACAACCGGCGAAGAACTCGGTTCTGTTGATTTACCAGGCGGTGCTATCGGCACACCGATGACATACATGATGGACGGACGCCAATACGTCGCGTTAACGGTCGGAGGTGTGCCAGTTCCGGAACTGATTGCGTTCGCACTCCCAGAGTAGTGAAATACGGTGATTAAAAAGATCGAATGAATCCGCCGCTGGAACCAGCGAACCGTGAGTTCACAACATTGTTAAAGATCGAACCGAACGAGTATGTAAAGCCAACACGAAATTCCCATTCATAATCAGTCGCGAGTTGACGCTGCCGGACCAAAATCTCCGAATCGGTAGCCGTCCGTCCAGCCAAATAGATCTGATCGCGAATTAACGAACTACTCCCTTCCAAGTTTAAGAAAAACCCGCGAAACAAACGGATGTCAACCTCGCCGTACAACACGACTCGGCGTTGGCTAGGATCATCAAGAAACTGAGAAAACTCCGCAGTAAACTCGCTCTCTCCCCAGGGTTCGTTCA
>CAUZRA010000299.1:0-2591 GCA_963582035.1 Vicinamibacteria bacterium
CACCGACTGGATAACTGCTGTTCCTACTGCCGCGGTCCCCATCAAGCTCATCACTTCACGTCTAGTTAAATCAGCCATCGGACGTCCTCATATTGTGTAGTCACAGTCGTGCCAAGACCACCGTTAAAAGTGGTTTACTGACGCCACTATAGCGTGCTTTCCCGCCATAATGATCGGATGTCACTGGAGCTCTTTGTTCCGGGCCGAGTTTGCCTGTTTGGCGAGCACTCTGATTGGGCGGCAAGGTATCGCCGTGCCAACTCGCAAATTGAAAAAGGCTACACCCTGATTACTGGTACAAATCAAGGGCTTTATGCTCGGGTTGACCCGCATCCGAGTGCATTGGTTTTTAGAGCGACCATGCCAGATGGACACACTCTTGATGTTCGTGAAATTCCCATGGACCCAGACCTGTTACTCAAGGAGGCCGAGTCAGGAGGATTTTTTAGTTATGTAGCAGGCGTAGCATTTCGCATACTTACGCATTATCAAGTTCGTGGGTTGGTTATCGACAATTACCGCACCGATTTACCGGTCAAGAAAGGACTTTCTTCATCGGCGGCGGTTTGCGTGCTTACGGCTCGGGCGTTTAATCGAATCTACGATTTACGTATGACCCTGTCAGGCGAAATGGAGTGCGCCTATCTCGGTGAAACTTCGACTCCGTCTCGCTGTGGTCGAATGGACCAGGGGTGCGCCTATGGGCCTCGACCAATACTCATGGTGCACGATCGTGAATCAGTCACTGTTAAACAACTTCAGGTTCATGAGCCGATCCATATGGTCGTTGTCGACCTTGGTGCCCAGAAAGACACGCAAGAAATTCTTGCTCGATTGAATCAGTGCTATCCGTTTGCGCAAAATGCGATCGCGCGCAACGTGCAGCATTACCTCGGACCTATAAATCGTGACATTGTCTCACGCGCAACGGAAGACTTACGTAGTGGTGATGCGCAAGGTCTTGGTCATTTGATGAGTGAGGCGCAACAGTTATTCGATGAGCATTGTGCACCGGCGTGCCCTGAGGAGTTAAACGCGCCGGTGTTGCATCAGGTGTTGTCGCATCCGAGCATCCAGCCACATATTTGGGGAGGGAAGGGTGTCGGGTCTCAAGGCGATGGTTCGGCACAGTTGATTGCCCGCAGTGAAGAGGATCGTGAAGCAGTTGTTCGGGCGCTTCGAGACGAACTTGGCCTGTCTACTTTAGTCCTTGATTTGCTTCCGACCACCCGCGTCCGCAAGGCTGTTATTACTGCTGCGGGTTTTGGAACTCGGCTGTACCCGGCAACTAAGGTGATTAAGAAAGAGTTGTTTCCCATCGTAACGGCCGACGGGATCGCTAAGCCGATTCTTTTGGTGATCGTTGAGGAAGCACTGAAGTCTGGTATTGAAGAAATCTGTCTCGTGGTGAAACAGGGCGAGCGTGAGGTCTTTGAGGAATTTCTCACCACCCCAGAATCACCAATGCACCATGACAAACTACCGATCCATCTTCGGGAGTACAGCGGCTCTCTTCGAGAGATCGGTGAGCGCGTGTCATTTGTTGAACAAGAATCGCAGGAAGGCTTTGGCCATGCGGTCTTTGCAGCACGAGAGTGGGTTGGTGAGGAACCTTTTCTGTTAATGCTTGGTGATCATCTCTATACGTCCAATGATGATGTTCCATGTGCTCGTCAGTTGCTTGATGTCTACGACCAGCACCAAACGTCCGTGGTTGGGGTCATGCGTACAGAGGCTTCACTCATAGACCAGTTCGGTGCGGTCGGTGGACGATGGATTGATGATGCCAAACAGCGACTTCTGACGGTAGATCAATTTGTTGAAAAACCGACTGTTGAATTTGCGCGGTCGCATTTGCAGATCAATGATTGTTCGGAAAATGAATTTCTGACGCTTTTTGGGCAATACGTTTTGTCATCGAAAGTGTTTGAGTTGCTAGGCGAAGCTATCGCCGGTAATCAGCGGGAGCAGGGAGAATTTCAACTTACGTCGACGCTTGATCGGTTGCGTCAAGAAGATGGGTTTTTGGGTTATGAAACGCGGGGACGTCGATTCGATGTCGGTATGCCGACTGCCTATCTCGAGACACTCAAGACCTATCCGGGGTAGGTAGATTTGTTCGATGTGGTTTACTAGCGACGGTACGCATAGGGAAGCAAACTTATGACAAGGGGATGGAGCGTGTCATGGCACGAAAGGTGACATTGTTTACTGGTCAGTGGGCAGACCTGCCTTTGGTGGAACTGGCACCTCAGGCGAAGGATTTTGGTTACGATGGCTTAGAGCTGGCGTGTTGGGGGGATCACTTTGATGTGGAGCGAGGAGCGAATAACCCTGACTATTGTGCTGAGCGTCGAGAATTATTGACTGCGAATGGCTTAGACTGCTGGGCCATTTCCCACCATCTTGCCGGGCAGTTGGTCTGTGATCCGAATGATGGTCGCTCGGATGCTTTTGTGCCGAGCGAAGTTCAAGGGGATGCAGAAGGAAAGCGCCTGTGGGCGATTGAGACGATGAAGAACAGCGCACGCGCGGCAAAGAATTTTGGCGTGCCCGTTGTATGTGGCTTTACGGGTTCCCCGATTTGGCAC
>CAUZRA010000300.1:0-2580 GCA_963582035.1 Vicinamibacteria bacterium
ACCGCCGTAGCCCATCGGGACACCGAACCGTTGCGCGTTCCCGACAACAACATCGGCGCCCCACTCCCCCGGTGGTGTCACTAACGTGAGTGCAAGTAGGTCTGTGGCGACTGCCACCAACGCACCGCCCTCGTGTGCCTGCGTGATCACGGTGGAAAGATCATGAAGTCTTCCATACGCATCCGGCGTCTGCAGTAACAGACCAAAGACATCCGACCAATCCTGGTCCGCCAGCGCCGCGTCATCGACAATCTCGACGGCGATGTTGAGCGGTTCAGCCCGTCCCTGGATGATCGCAATCGTCTGCTGGTAACACGACGATGCCACAACAAATCGATTGGCTTCTGGTCGCGTGCGAGCCTGCACCCGGTGCAAGAGCGTCATCGCTTCAGCAGCTGCCGTCCCTTCGTCCAATAACGACGCGTTGGCGACTTGCATGCCCGTCAGATCCTGCACGACGGTTTGAAAGTTCAGTAACGACTCCAGGCGTCCTTGAGCCACTTCCGCCTGGTATGGCGTATACGGGGTGTACCACCCTGGATTTTCAAGCAGATTCCGAAGAATGACTGGTGGCGTGACGCAGCCGTAATAGCCGCCACCGATAAACGAGCGCCAACACTCGTTGGTTTGGGCGAGACTCTTCAACCTAGACAAAAATCCCGCTTCCGTTTCTGCCTGAGGGGCATCCAAGGGTTCTGGAAGCCGGATCGTCGGTGGAACAACCTCATCGATTAACGCATCAAAGGATTCCGCCCCGACGGCACGAAGCATCTCGGCGAGGTCAGCCTCACGTGGCCCGATATGTCGATGAACGAAATGGTCTTGAGGATCGGACATGCCGCGTGCGCCTATGCGATTAATTCCCCATACGCATCGGCATCAATCAAACTTGCCAGTTCGTCTGGACTGGTCAACTTCACGACAATCATCCAATTACCGTGCGGATCTCTATTCACCAGTTCCGGCTGGCTCTCAAGCGCGCTATTGACCTCGACGACTTCCCCACTCACCGGACAATATAAGTCGGAGACTGCCTTCACGGATTCGACGGATCCGAACTGATCACCTTGTGCCAGCACACGGCCGACTTCGGGCAATTCCACGTAAACAACATCACCCAGTTGTTCCTGCGCGTAATCGGTAATACCGACCTGTCCCGTGTCTTCACTCAGCCGTAGCCATTCGTGGTCTTTCGTGTATTTCAATTCCGTCGGGTACGTCATGTGTCTTTCCTGTCGGACGACCGGCGGTACCATGGCATTTTCACTACGTGAGCCGCCGCACGCCGTCCTCGAATATCGATCGAGAGTTCACTATCTACCTTGGCATATTTCACAGGCACATACGCCATTCCAATGGCTTTCTTAAGAAATGGGGTCTGCGTACCGCTTGTGACCGTTCCAACCTGTTTATCGCCGACGTAGACGGCATAGCCGTGTCGCGCAATACCGCGTTCACCCAGCTCAAAGCCAACCAGTCGTTTTGTCAGGCCTTCATCTCGTTGACGGGACAACGCTGCTTTGCCGATAAAATCGTCCTTCTCCCATCCGACAATCCAACCGAGGCCGGCTTCCAGAAGAGTGGTCTCCTCGTCCATGTCCTGCCCGCAGAGCCTCATACCCGCTTCTAATCGAAGGGTGTCCCTGGCGCCGAGTCCCGCAGGAAGCAAACCGTCAGATTGACCAGCCCGTTGAATGTTATCCCACAGACTCTGTGCAGATTGGGGTGGCACGAACAATTCAAATCCATCTTCGCCCGTATAGCCGGTACGAGAGATTGATGAACGGACACCATTCACCTCTCCAGTCGCAAACGTGTAATACGCGATTGTGTCGAGTTCGACTTCCGTCAGGGTTTGAATAATGGATTGAGCCTTTGGACCTTGCACTGCAATCAACGCGTAGCGACTACTTGTATTAACGGCGACCGCATCACCAATATTTTTGATGTGTTCTCGTATCCACGTAAAATCCTTGGCGATATTTCCAGCATTGACGACGAGCATGTAATGGCCGTCGGCAAGCCTGTACACCAACACATCATCCACGACCGTGCCATGCTCTGTTGCCAGCGCTGAATACTGGGCCTCGCCAATGTCAAGCTGGGCAGCATCATTCGTGCACACGTATTGGATGGCGGCAAGAGCGTCGTCTCCGGCTATTTCAATCTCCCCCATGTGGCTGACATCAAAGAGGCCAGCCGATGACCTGACGGCGAGATGCTCTTTCGCAAGACCTGAATACTCCACCGGCATTTCCCATCCCGAAAAGTCAACCATTCGCGCACCAAGTGCGCAGTGGCGGCTGTGAAGCGCGGTCGTCTTGAGATTATCGTCCGAGGTTGAGGCCATAAAGCGTATCGCTGATCTTTCTCGTGTGCGTACCGAGGATTATGACTGGGGAACCGTTAGGCGCGTAAACGGTACTATGCAGCCCATGTTCGGTCAAGACTCATTAACTGAAGCGGTCGTCGGACTAGTTCCTGCTAAGCGCCCGTTGAAACCAAATCACCACACCTGTCACTGGCAAAAGAATCGTGAGTTCACGAAATAAGGCGAGCCCATTGTTCATCCAGCACTGA
>CAUZRA010000301.1:0-2575 GCA_963582035.1 Vicinamibacteria bacterium
CGATTTTATTTCTGTGGTCATGAGCGCTACTTTTCCTCGTCGGCAACAAACGAATGGGCTGATGAAGTTGATGGCATTACCCGCGTCTGCGTTGATTGTTGTGCCAGTGAAGCAATACTCGCGTATAGAAATCCGAATTGAAACAAAGCCAAAACCGGTACTGCTAAGTAAAGTCCAACGACTATCGCAAAGACCAGCGCCCCTGTAAAATACAATGCAAAACACATCTCCACCCATACCAACCAAGACGCGGGACGCGCATAGCCTGAGCGGACACCTCCCACAACACTACTTCCGTACTTGGGCGTTCGAACAAAATCACCAGTTCGTCCGGTCAAACCTTCGATGACTGCCATTGCGTTGTTAACGCTTAACCCAAGACTTAGGGCGATCAATGCTGGAATATCCAACGATCTTCGCCACCAATTCGGACTCAACTCACGCTGACTCACCAAATAGAAATTCGCTACCGACAGCATCGCCGCGCATAACAGAAAAAAATCAATGAACACCAAATCAGTCGCGATGTCAGACTGAAAGCGCATGACCAGCACAGGAACCAATAAAACGCAAAACGGTACAAGTAAGAGATAATTAAAATTCGCGGTTAAATGAAAGCATGCTTCAGTCTTGGTTCGTAAAGGCAAAGACGACCGCAATATGGTCGGTAACACTTTCAGGCAAGTCTGAATTGAACCTTTGGCCCAACGATGTTGTTGAGACTTGAAAGCTGTCATGTCAATGGGAAGCTCAGCAGGTACGGCCACGTCGGGTAAAAACACAAACTGCCAGCCTGCCAACTGTGCGCGATAACTTAAATCAAGGTCTTCCGTCAGCGTATCCGTGTGCCAGCCACCAGCTGAATCAATAGCCGCTCTCCTCCACACACCAGCCGTCCCATTAAAGTTAAAGAAGCATCCGCCACGAAATCGTCCGCCGTGCTCTAAAACAAAATGCCCATCGAGAAATAACGCCTGCAGCCGTGTGAGAAGTGAGTGGTCACGATTACTGTGATCCCATCGCGCCTGGACCATGCCAATACAAGGATTATCGAATACCCCGACAACTCTCTCGAGAAAATTCGGTTCTGGTGAAAAATCAGCATCAAACACCGCGACAAGGTCACCGGTCGCTTCTCTGAGTCCTTCAGCAAGAGCTCCAGCTTTAAATCCAGTTCGAGACGCGCGATGCCTGTACTGAATCGAAATCCCTTTACTCCGCCAACTTCTGACCGCCGCCTGTGCAATATTGGTCGTCTCATCAGTCGAATCGTCGAGCACCTGTATCTCGAAACGATCCCGCGGGTATCGTAGCCGTGACAAGGAATCGATAGCCTTCGATACAACAAAACGCTCATTGAATACCGGCAGTTGAACCGTAATCCTCGGAATGCAGCTATTTTTCTGATTCGGATTACCTAATGCCCGTAAATCAAACTGGCCACAACCGGTAAAGTAAAAATATAAGAGAACAGCTCGGTGTAACCCATATATGCTCAAACAACCTAACAGTAAATAATAGAGACCGAGCAGCAACATTCTGGCCGCGACGTTACAATCCCGGCTGCAGTTAGTCAACGTCCGGCACGCTACGGTCAATACTTCGACTAATGAGTAACGAGCAAATTCGAACAATACTGAAGGAATTGACAGAGGGCACCCTCAAAGTTGCGGATGCCGAAGCACATATTCTTGCGTTACTGCGCCGCGCACCCTTTGAAGACCTCGGATTCGCCAGGGTTGACCATCATCGAGTTGTGCGAAAAGGACTGCCAGAAGTTGTGTTTGGTTCTGGTAAGACACCCGACCAAATCGCAGCGATCGCGGAACGTATTGTCGCAGCCAATACAGCCCTTGCTGTCACTCGCGCAACGGACAATGACTTCCGTGCGGTCCGACAGGTAGTTCCCGACGCTGTTTTTCACGCCGCCGCCCGGATGATTACAAAACCTGGCACGACAACAACAAGAGGAAAGGGCATTATCGGTATTGTCACAGCTGGAACTTCTGATATTCCAGTTGCAGAAGAAGCCCGCGTCACTGCCGAAATCCTAGGTAACGATGTCGACACTATCTACGATGTCGGCGTAGCAGGGTTACAGCGCCTCCTATGCGAGCATGAACGGCTTGACAGGGCGCGGGTACTAATCGTAGCGGCAGGCTTGGAAGGAGCCTTACCCAGCGTAGTCGGTGGAATGGTGCGTGCTCCGATCATTGCCGTACCAACAAGTGTTGGGTACGGTGCCAGTTTCGGTGGAATTGCCGCGCTGCTCGGAATGCTCAACAGCTGTGCCTCTGGTGTATCCGTCGTAAACATTGATAATGGTTTCGGGGCGGCCACCATCGCCAGCATCATCAACCATCTCGATTAGAAATATCTCGATGCACGCTGCAACATTGAGGGCCCTCGAGTTCGACCGCATCGTCGCGGCTGTTCGCAGCTTCGCTACAACTCCACTCGGTGCATCTGCCGTCGATAAGTTGTCGCCACTGACAGACGCGCAACTTGTTGAAGCAGCATTATCTGCAACGTGTGACGGAGTCCGCTTCCTCGAAACCGATGGTCCATTCGGACT
>CAUZRA010000302.1:0-2531 GCA_963582035.1 Vicinamibacteria bacterium
GCAATTGACAACGGCGGTTACTTTGAAGGGGACGTGACGCGCTATAACCCATTTCGTGATGACATGGGCCAAAGGCCGTTTAATATTAGTGGGGAGGGTTTTGTCTCTGCCCTGGAGGCGCCTGGCATCGGTATCACTATTGACGAGAAATTTCTCGCTAAATATCCATTGATCGAAGGTCCTTGTTACATTTGATTATTCGACTGTTATCCCGTTTCGTGTCCAAGGCGAGAAACGAACGACAACATGGGTAAACTTGGGCACTCCATCAACACAGTGCCTGAGGATCACTCACCGGAATTAGAACAACAAGATGACAAACTCAAGCGAAAGTTTTGATTACATCGTTGTGGGCGGGGGCTCGGCGGGTTGCGCATTGGTTAATAGACTATCCAGCAACTCGACCAACAAAGTGCTCCTGCTTGAAGCGGGGAGTAAAGGCCATTTTTTATCAAGAGTGCCTGTGAGTTTCTCGTTGTTGATTGATAACCCGGCCGCCAACTGGTGTTACCGCTCAGAGCCTGAAGCGGGGACTAACGAGCGGCAGATCCCCATCCCTCGAGGTAAGCTTCTGGGGGGGTCCAGTGCGATCAACGGTCTGGTCTACGTGCGCGGTCAGCAACTCGACTATGACACCTGGGCGCAATTAGGTAACCGCGGTTGGAGCTACGCCGATGTTTTGCCTTTCTTTAAGAAGATGGAGTCCTTCGAGAAAGGGGAATCGGAGTATCGCGGCGGGTCAGGGCCGCTGCGTATAACCGAAGTAGTGGACCAAAATCCCATTTATGAGCAGTTGTTCAAAGCAGGTGGCGCGCTTGGTATTGTCCGCAATGATGACTACAACGGTGCAGATCAGGAAGGTTTCGCTCGAGCCCAAACAACCATCAGTGGTGGGCGAAGAATGAGTGCAGATTTTGCCTATCTTCGACCGATTCGGCGACGGAGAAATCTGACGATAAAGACCAGGGCGCTGGTCACTCGATTACTGTTTAATCAAAAGGTTTGCGTTGGAGTGGAAGCGATTATTGGAAAAAGGACCGTTACATTCGAAGCTCGAAAAGAAGTCATTCTCAGTGGTGGGGCAATCAACTCGCCCCAGATTCTGGAGTTGTCGGGGGTAGGGCAACCTCAAATTCTAGAAAAAAATGATATTCCGCTCGTGCAGGCGATTAACGGGGTTGGTGAGAACCTACGCGATCACATCGCCCCAAGGCTGGTTTTCCGCATCACGAAACCCGGTATTGCTTACAACGATGCCGCCCGAGGAATAAACCTCTTAAAAGAGATTCTGAAGTATGGAATTAATAGAAGTGGGTTTCTGAATTTGCCCTCGGCGCCCGTGCTTGGCTTTTTTAAGACTCGAACAGAACTGGCGGGGCCTGATATTCAGGTCCATTTTATTCCTTATCGTGTGGTGCTCGAGAACGGCAAAAGAAAACTCGGTGAAGAGCCGGGTATGACTTGTACGGTCAATCAGAATCAGCCGGAGAGCGTGGGGTCTGTGCACATCAAATCGCCAGATCCACAGCAACATCCGGCAATCAGATATAACTTCCTCTCTTCTAGGCTTGATATTGACACGTTGGTCGCTGGAGTCCGATTAGTTCGAGACATTATGAACACTGATGAAATGCAGATGTACTGCGGTGAAGAGATGTCCCCTGGGAGTGATTGTTCTTCAGATGAGGATATCTTGGCATTCATCCGCAATAAAGCGGAGACCGTCTACCACCCGGTCGGCAGCTGCAAAATGGGCAAGGATGTGAAATCAGTCGTCGATGAGAAGCTGCGTGTTCGCCAGATTAAGAATCTGCGAATTGCGGACGCATCCATCATGCCGACTTTGACCTCAGGTAACACCAATGGTCCATGCATGATGATTGGGGAAAAATGTGCAGACTTCATTATGAATCACTGACAGGCGCTATCTTGGTGATGTACGGGGCCACAGAATTATGCTGACTCGGCTGGGTTCGAATTCTCTCCAGGATGGCGGCTCATGTCGCTGAAGGTGGCCGGCGTTGGTGCTGGGTATTTTTCTCACTACCACTACGATGCATGGCAACGAATCGGTTGCGTCGACGTGGTCGCTATTTGTGATCGCGATCTAATGAGAGCCCATTCCACCGCAAAACGTCATGGGATTCCATTGGTGTTTGATCAATTTTCTACCATGTTGAATGACACAGGGCCGGACATCATCGATATCATCACGCCGCCGGAGTCGCATGAGGAACTGCTAGGCATCGCTCTCGCTGCAAATGCCGCAATCATTTGTCAGAAACCCTTAGCGCCAACGTTGGCCGATGCACGACGCATGGTTGCCATGGCAGAGGCCAAAAACAGACGTTTTTTTGTTCACGAGAACTTCCGCTTTCAGCCGTGGTATGTAGAAATTAAAGCGTTGCTTGATCGTCACGCGATCGGTACACCTTATTCAGTTAGTTTCAGGCTTCGCCCCGGGGATGGGCAAGGCCCGAATGCTTACCTCAGCCGGCAACCGTACTTCCAGCGAATGGAGCGCTTTCTTG